>NZ_LJHP01000037.1:0-45470 GCF_001295965.1 Blastomonas sp. AAP25 | reverse complement strand
GGCTGCCCGCCGCGAGCCGCTCGCTCAGCGAACTGACATTGCCATCCAGCGCCGACAGGGCGAACGCAAGCCGCGCCAGCGCCTCGGTGCTTTCCCTGTCCATCGCCTGCAATCGACGCTCCGCGTCGCTGATCTGCGCGTCGGCAGAGGCGACCATCTGGCGGACCACGGCCTCGCTCTCGCCGGTCGAGGCGGCGAGCGTACCCAGCGTCAGCGACAGATCGTCGGCCGCCGCGCGAATATCCCGGCGGGTGGCAGCTGCGCGCTCAGCCATGTCGGCGGCCATCGCATCCAGATTGTCGCGCAACTGCGCCAGCGTTTCGTGCAAAGCGCCGGTCTGGCTGTCAGCCGCCGCGTCGAGATTGCTGCGGGTGTTGGCGAGCCGGCTGGCGACCGTCTCGATCGCGCGATCCATCTGCTCGCTCGCCTCGGCAACGCTGCGTGTCAGCGACTGGCCACTGGTATCGACCGATTCGGACAGCCGGTTCGTCGCCGCATCCGAATCCCGCACCAGCGTCGCGATCTGACTGCTTGCCGCCTGGCCAAAGGCGTTGAGCTTCTCGAACGCCGCAATCATGCTTTCGACCTGGCCCTGTGCAGTCCGGCCCGCATTGCCGATCTGGTTGGTGACGTCCTTGGCGGAATTGGCAATCACCGGCAGGTGGTTGCGCAATTTGTCCATGTTGCCCGACGCCGCCTCGCTCACCTCGCCGATCGCGCGCATGCCGGTATCGCTGGCCTCGATCATGGTGCGAAGCTCTTCGGCGAATCCGCGCAGCCGGTCGCTCGAGACCCGTCCCAGAGATTCCAGTTCAAGGCTTTGATTGGCAAGGAATTCACGCGCCAGCGAGAGTTCCGAATTGATGTTGCCGAGCCGGGCTTCAAGCGCCGCGCTCTCTGCGCGCAGCGAGCCTGCGACTTTGGCAAAGCGCCGCGCCTCGGCCACACTGTTGCGCTGAATCACAAGATACAGCGCCAGAATCGCGATCACCGGAATGGCCCATTGCGTCACCGCGGCCGATGCTGATGCTGGAGTTATCCCCGCCTGCCATTGCGGCAGCGACGCCCAGATGAAAAAGCCTGTCCAGCCCGCCGCCATCACGGCCCCTGCAATGGCCCATCGGCTGAGCGACTCGGGAGAGGATGGGACGTCCTCATCCTCCATCCACGGTGCAGCCGAATCATCGGCCTGCGATACCGCGGCGCGCATCGACATTGGCGGAGCCGCCATGTCGGGCTCTGCCTCGTGCACCGCCGTTGCGTCGTCACTGCGACCGTGCCGCAGATCGATGATTTTCTTCCCCTCGCCCATGGCATTAACCCTAACATATTTTGGCCGACCAGAAACCGAAAGTTAAGGCAGCTCGTCTATTCGACTGGCGCATGGCCTATGAATCCGGAGCATTGAACGCGGCGCTGGCCGCAGCGGTGGGAAGCGATCCCGCACTCGTCGCCGAGCTGCGCGGGGCGTTTGTCGAAAGCGCCGCCCGGCAAATCGACCTGCTGCGCCGCGCGCGCTGCGATGCCAACTGGCATTTTGCCGCGCTCCGGCTCAAGAGCCTCGCCGCCAGCTTCGGCGTCCAGGGGATCGTCGATCTGGCCGACCATGCGCTGGAGGGCGCGCCGGGCGACCCCGTCGTGCTGCGCCAGCTCGATGCCGCGATGTGCGACTTCGGCGATCTTCCCGCAGGAATGCAATAAAGCGTCACACCACAGGCGATAGGGCACCGTGCCGGTTGGCAGGGCGCCAGCCGGGCGATAAGAGGGCCGCTCCGAGCTGCAAGGAGCCTGTTACCCCGCGTGCGTACCGCCCTCATCTCCCTGATCGAGACCGTTCCCGGCGGATCCGCGCTGCGCGGCGCATTGCCGCTGGCCAATGGCCAGCTGGCGATGCTGCAGGTCGATCTGGCCCGGCAGGCGGGCGCGGGCGAAATCCTGTGCCTGGTAGCGTCGGTTGGAGAGCGCGTGCGCCAGATCGAGGCCTATGCCGCCTCTTGCGGCGTGGAATTCCACCTCGTCCGTTCGGTCGCCGACATCAGCGTCCGGCTGGCGAGCGATGACGAGCTGCTGATCATTGCCGACGGCCTGTACGTCGCGCCGGAAGAGATCGAGCCGATGGCGCGTCAGAGCGGCACCTTTGTCGCGAGCTTCGCCCCGGGCGATGGCGCGCGATCGCTGATTGAACGGTTCGAGCGGATCGACATAAACCATGTCTGGGCGGGGCTGGCCTGTGTCCGCGCGCGGGATCTGGTCGAGGCGCGCGACCTGCCCGAAGACTGGAGCGTGCAGTCCGCGCTGCTGCGGCTGGCGGTCCAGCGCGGGTACCGGCGGCAGGTCCTGCCCTTCGCACTCGCCGAGGCGGGGCGCATCGCGATTGTCCGCGATAGCGCCGAGGCCGATGCGCTCGCGCTGCAGGAACTGGCTGGATCTTCAGGTGCCATGGGGGCCAGGCTGGTACGGATGGCTCCGGTGCAAGCGCTCGCGCGCCGGGCATGGGCGGCGCGCTGGATCAACCCCGCGCTGCGTGTCTCCGCGCTCGCGCTGCCGCTGGGCGCGATCGGCCTTGCGGTGGCCGACTGGAGCATGACCGCGTTGGCCCTGCTGGTCGCCGGGCGCGCGGCGGGGCATGCGGCCGATCGGCTTTTCGGACGCTTTGCCGCCAGGACGCTGCCTGCTGCCGAGCGGGCGGCGCGCGATCTTGCCTTTGCGATCGCGTTTATCGCGGTCACGGTGCTGACCGTGGCGGCATCGGACCGGCTCGCCGGGCTTTTCGTGTCGCTCATCCTGCCAGCCATGGCCCTGATTCTGGGAAGAATTTCCGGACCGCTTCCGCGTTTGTGGGTGCAGCTGGCGCGGTCACCCAGCCTTGTTGCGGTTGCGGCGTTGCTGGCGATACCCTTTGGCGTGGTGCTGCCCGCGCTGATGCTGTGGAACCTGATTTTGCTGACGCTGATGTGGTGGCAGACTCGCCCCTCGCCGCTTGCGAGCGACCCGGCAAAGCGCCATATCTAACCTTGGGCGAAAGCCCGTTTCGCGCACTTCAACTAACAGCATTTTAACCAGCAATTGCTAGGTCAAGCCGATGAGTACCGACATGGCCCCCGCACGCCCGGTTCCACGGGACGTTGGAGCGTTGCTGCGCCATGCCGAAGAGCAGGCGCGGCTGGCGGGCGCTATTCCGGTGCTGGTACGCCAGCGGCTCGCTCCGGACAGCGCGGCCACCTTGCGCGAGGACGATCTCAGCCTGGCGGGCGGCTTTGCCGATTCGATCGCGCGGCATCTGGTCGAGGCCCTGGCGCCCGATCCCGACGCCGTCGATGCCTCGCTGGTGGCACACGAAGTGGTGCTGGCCGATCCCGCTGCCACCCGGCTGGCCCATGCGCGCGCAATCGAGGCACGGCTGTGCCGCAACGCGCCCATGATTGGGCTTGCGATGGCCGAGCTGCCACCGCGAGTCGAGGCACAGGTCGCCGATACGCAGGACGAACTGGCTGAAGCCGCGATGGCGCTGATCGTCGCGCAAAGCCGCTTTGTCGGCAACGCGCAGGGATTTCGTCTCGATCTGTCCGAGCTTCCGCCCGAGACGGTGAACGCTCTCGTACAGCGCTTGACCGGCTGGATGCAGGATCGGCTGCAAGCCGATCCGCTGGTCTTGCGCGCGCGCGCCGATGCTTTGCTGGGCGGTTTTGACGAACGGAGAGGACGCCCGCACCGGCTGATGCGCTTCTGCCATCTGTTCGCCCTGCCCCGCGCGGGTGACGACTGGTCGCTCGCGGACAATGGCCCTTCGCTCGGCTTTGCCATGCTCGCGCGCGCCAGCGGCCTGCCGTTCGATCATCTGATCGACATGGCACGAGACCCCGATCTTTCGCGGCTTGCTGTCGTGGTGCGTGGTTGCGACGTGCCCGCCGACACCGCCGCAAGGCTTATCGAGGGCATCGCGATGCTGGCATCGTTGCGGCTCGAGGCCGTGCCTTCGGCTGCGGCGCTGGCCGCGATCGGTCCCGATGATGCCGCGCGGCTCATCGCGGGCTGGCGCAACCAGCTGCCGCTGACAACGCCGGCACCGTTGTGGTGAACGCGCAGATCCCATCATTGGACGAGGCGGGCCTCACCACCGTGTGGGTTGCTGCGGAAACCGGGCGGATCGACCGCAACGGAATGCTGCTGCACGCCGATGACCGACTGATGCGGTTGCACCAGCAACTTGGCGGCAGCACGTCGGGCGGCGAGCTCGCAGTGCCCCCGCTGCTGGAATTGGCGCGGCACAGCATGCGGCTGGGCATGCGGTTGTCTCGCCCGGTCAAGGCTGCGGGGTCGTCCGCGCTGATCGACATGTGGTGCGAATGCACACCCGACGCCGAAGGAGTGGCGCTGTTGCTCACCCATTGGCGTGAACACGCACTGCCGGACCGGTCGGATGCGACCGAAGACGGCGCCGATTTCATCGCCGAGCCTGGCGTCGCCTATCTTCAACTCGACCGTCTCGAACGGGTGGTGCGATACTCGCCGCCTGCCGGAGCCGGCACCGACGATGCGAGTTCGGGCCTGCTGCTCAAGCCGGTGACCGCGGTGCTCGAGCCGAGCGACGGCTCTGCATTCGCTCGGGCGGAGCAGATCGATGGCCAGCGCGTCACCCTGGCCGGCGACGAACGCGAATGGATTGCCAGCCTGCGCCCCGCCGGAACTGCGACGGGGTGCGTCATCACGCTGAGGCACGCGCCTCCCCTGCCCGACCCCGCCGCTCCCCCGGAGATGCCGCCGCTGTTCGACGGCGAGCGGATCGGCCAGTTGTTCGGCCGCCAGATCGGCCCGGCGCTGCGGCTGCCGATCGGACGGATCATCGCCAACGCCGAAACCATCGGCGGCAGGCTCGAGGGTCCGTTGCGGGCCGATTACGCGAACTATGCCAGCGACATCGCAGCTGCCGGGCGCCATCTGCTGGCTCTGGTTGACGACCTTGCCGATCTTGAAGCGATCGACGGCGCAGGCTTCAGCGCTGCCAGGGAGCCTGTCGATCTGGCCGATATCGCCCGGCGCGCGGCGGGGCTGCTCGCGCTCAAGGCCGCGGACCGCAAAATCCGCATCGACAAGCCGTCGGAAGATGAAATGCTGCCCGCGACCGGCGAGTTTCGCCGCGTGCTGCAGGTGCTGCTCAACCTGCTCGGCAATGCGATCAACTATGCACCCGATGGATCAATGATATGGCTGAGGCTCGACGACGGCCCCGGCTGGGCCAGCGTCACCGTCGCCGATCAGGGTCCCGGGCTCAGTGCCGAGGACCAGCAACGCCTGTTCAACAAATGGGAACGGCTGGGGCGCAGTGGCGATGGCGGCAGCGGACTCGGCCTGTACATCTCGCGGCGTCTTGCGCTCGCGATGCACGGCGACCTGACGGTCGAAAGCGCGCCGGGTCAGGGCGCGCGTTTCACTTTGCTACTGCCAACAGACTGACCCGCCCCGCACTCTGGGGTGCGGAGCGCGGGCCGGTTATTGCGGCATCGGCGGCGGGGTCTGGGCGCAGCGTTTGCGATTGCCGGCGTTGCACGCGGCAACATCGGCCTCCCACTGCGCATGGATCGCGTCATAGAGCTGCTTGATCTGGGCGTATTCCGCTTCGGCGCGGGCGCGCGATTCCACCGTATTTTCGTACAGCTTCATCTGGCTCTCATAGCTCGAGCGCCGGGCGTCGTATTCGGCCTGGTTGGCGGCGTTCTGCTGAAGCTGAGCGTTGGACATCTCGAGCTGGCGCGCGTTGGCGGCCTCGCGCGCGGCCTGCTCTTCGGGCGAGCTCGGGTTCACGGTGACGGGCGAAGGCTCCATCGATCCGGAATCAGGCGCCTGCTCGGCGGGCGGGCTGGACTGCTGCGCGCTGAGCGGAGCAACCGCCAGGCAGGAGGCCAGCAGCGCCACAGCGGAAGCGGTGCGCGAAATGCGAAGTTTCATGATGGTCATTCCCTCAAACCAAAGTTGATCTCGGTTAACACGGCTACGCAGATGGCGCAAAGCCGTTCCATAACCGGCCCGGCTGCTCTTGCACCGCGGCGCCTTGGGCACCATTTGCGAGCGACGCATCCTCATCCTGACCGCTCGCCGCATTCCCCGGCTTGCAACCAGAACATCAATAGAACATAAGGCACTCCATGCTGACTCATATTTCCGTGCGCGGCGCGCGCGAGCACAATCTCAAGGGCGTGGATATCGATCTGCCGCGCGATCAGTTGATCGTGATCACCGGTCTTTCGGGAAGCGGCAAATCGAGCCTGGCGTTCGACACCATCTATGCCGAGGGCCAGCGTCGATACGTTGAATCGCTGTCGGCCTATGCGCGCCAGTTCCTCGAGATGATGCAGAAGCCCGATGTCGAGCATATCGACGGGCTCTCCCCTGCGATCAGCATCGAGCAGAAGACCACCAGCCGCAACCCGCGTTCGACTGTCGCGACGGTGACAGAGATTTACGATTACATGCGCCTGCTGTGGGCGCGCGTCGGTGTGCCCTATTCGCCCGCCACGGGTCTTCCGATCACCGCGCAGACTGTCAGCATGATGGTCGACCGGGTGATGGCGCTGCCCGAGGGCACGCGCTTCTATCTGCTCGCACCCGTGGTGCGCGGCCGCAAGGGCGAATATCGCAAGGAGCTTGCCGAATGGCAGCGCGCCGGTTTCACCCGCGTGCGCATCGACGGCGAGTTCTACGAGATCGACGAAGCCCCCGCGCTCGACAAGAAGTACAAGCACGACATCGAGGTGGTGGTCGACCGCATGGCCGTTCGGGAAGGCATCGAGACGCGCCTCGCCGACAGCTTCGAAACCGCGCTGAAGCTTGCCGAAGGTCTGGCCTATGTCGATCTGGCGGATGGGACGGTAGCGGAGCCAGGAAGTTCATCCCCCACCCCCAGCCCCTCCACTGAGCCGCAGGCCACCGAAGGTGAACGTGAGGGGGGCAAGAAGGGCATGAAGAACGTCGGCATCCCCGACAACCGGATCATCTTCTCCGAAAAATTCGCCTGTCCAGTGTCTGGCTTCACCATCGAGGCGATCGAGCCTCGGCTGTTCTCGTTTAACGCACCGCAGGGTGCCTGCCCTGCCTGCGACGGTCTGGGCGAGAAGATGTATTTCGATCCCCAACTGGTTGTCCCCAACGAGGATCTGAGCCTGAAGAAGGGCGCGGTGGTGCCTTGGGCGAAGTCGAACCCGCCCTCGCCTTATTACATGCAGGTGCTGGCCAGCCTCGGCCGCGAGTTTGGCTTCTCGCTCGACACGCCGTGGGGCGAACTGCCTGGCGAGGTGAAGCTGATCATCCTGCACGGCACCGGCGGCAAGCCGGTCACGCTGCGCTTCCAGGACGGGCGCAAGAGCTATGAGGTCAAGAAGTCGTTCGAGGGCGTCATCGGCAACCTCAACCGCCGGCTGCTGCAGACCGATAGCGCGTGGATGCGCGAGGAGCTGGGCAAATACCAGACCGCGCAGCCCTGCGAAGTCTGCGATGGCGCGCGGCTCAAGCCAGAGGCGCGTTCGGTCAAGATCGTCGGCGAGGATATCTCGATCTCGACACGGCGTTCGGTGTCCGATGCTCTGGCGTTTTTCGAGACGCTCAACGACAAGCTCGGTCCCCAGCAGCAGCAGATCGCCAAGGCCATCCTCAAGGAGATTATCGAGCGGCTGGGCTTCCTCAACAATGTCGGGCTCGACTACCTCAACCTCGATCGGACCTCGGGGACGCTTTCGGGCGGAGAGTCACAGCGCATCCGGCTCGCCAGCCAGATCGGCAGCGGTCTCTCGGGCGTGCTTTATGTGCTCGACGAGCCCAGCATCGGGCTGCACCAGAAGGACAACGACCGGCTGCTGGTGACCTTGAAGCGGCTGCGCGATCTGGGCAATACCGTGATCGTCGTCGAGCATGACGAGGACGCGATCCGAAGCGCCGACTATATCGTCGATCTGGGTCCGGGCGCGGGCGTCCACGGCGGCGAGGTCGTCGCCGAAGGGACGCTCGAGCAGATCCTCAAGTCCAAGCGCTCGCTCACCGCGCAATATCTCACCGGCGAACGCAAGATCGAGATTCCGGCCAAGCGCCGCAAGGGCAATGGCAAGAAGCTCACCGTCCACAATGCGCGCGCCAACAATCTCACCGGCGTGACGGCGTCGATCCCGCTGGGTACCTTCACCTGCATCACCGGGGTATCGGGCTCGGGCAAGTCCAGCTTCACCATCGACACGCTGTTTGCGGGCGCTGCGCGCGCGCTCAACGGTGCGCGGGTGATCGCTGGGGCGCACGACAAGATCACGGGTCTCGAGCATTGCGACAAGGTGATCGATATCGACCAATCGCCGATCGGCCGCACCCCGCGATCGAACCCAGCGACGTACACGGGTGCGTTCACCAATATCCGTGACTGGTTCGCCGGACTGCCCGAAAGCCTCGCGCGCGGCTACAAGCCGGGCAGGTTCAGCTTCAACGTCAAGGGCGGCCGCTGCGAGAAATGCCAGGGCGACGGCCTGATCAAGATCGAGATGCACTTCCTTCCTGATGTTTACGTCACCTGCGAGGATTGCGGCGGCAAGCGCTACAACCGCGAGACGCTCGAGGTGAAGTTCAAGGGCCACTCGATCGCCGACGTGCTCGACATGACGGTCGAGGATGCGGTCGAGTTCTTCAAGGCGGTGCCGCCGATCCGCGACAAGATGGCGATGCTGTGGGAAGTGGGCCTGGGCTACGTCAAGGTCGGCCAGCAGGCAACGACGCTCAGCGGCGGAGAGGCGCAGCGCGTCAAGCTTGCCAAGGAACTCAGCCGCCGCTCGACCGGGCAGACGCTGTACATCCTCGACGAACCCACCACCGGCCTGCACTTCGAGGATGTGCGCAAGCTGCTCGAGGTGCTGCACAGGCTGGTCGATCAGGGCAACTCCGTGGTGGTGATCGAGCACAATCTCGACGTCATCAAGACCGCGGACTGGATCATCGATCTGGGCCCCGAAGGCGGCGTCAAGGGCGGCGAGATCGTCGCGGAGGGCACCCCGGAAAAGGTCGCCAAGGTCGCGCGCAGCTACACCGGCCAGTATCTCGCTCCGATGCTCGTGCGATAATGGGGCTGGGGCAGGCACGCGAGGCGAGGCGCTGAGCTGAGCCCTCGCATTCCGAGCCCTACCGAGCCGATTGAATGCGCTGTGCGTTCGGGTTTACTCCTGAAGCCAACAGCCCGAAGATCGGGCTTTGGCTTCAGGTTTGGACGTTTCGCACTGGCGCTCATGAACTTTTGTTGAATTCGCGTGTTGCGTTGTGCTTCAGGTCGTTCCGAGGCACATGGGGCATGCTGCCTGCGCGAGTTTTTCGATAGAAAAAACCAATCGCCTGCAGCAGTACCTTTCGAATAGGCTTATCGGGTTTACAACCTAATTCGTGGTCAGCGACCTTGGACCAACGGGCAGGCAGATAGATGGCAGCAGCAACTGGACAGATTATGGGCGCACGGGAAGCTGTGCGCTGGATGTTGGGACTCTTGAAGGCCGAGCGCAGCTTCATCTGGCTGGCGCTGGTCTATGGTGTGGCCGTGTCCGTGCTGTCGCTTGCCACGCCCATTTCCGTGCAGATGCTGATCAATTCGGTCGCCAACACCGCGCTGGTGACGCCGCTGGTGACGCTGGCAGGCACGCTGCTGGGACTGCTGCTGATCGCGGTTCTGCTTTCCGCACTGCGGATCTATGCGATGGAGCTGTTCACGCGGCGATTCTACGCGCGGCAGGTGGCCGAAATCACCCTGCGGTCGATCCACGCGCGCAACCCGTTCTTCGAAGACACCAAGCGGCAGGATCTGTTCAACCGCTATTTCGACGTTGTCACCGTGCAGAAAGCGGTGCCGAGCCTGCTGATCGGCGGCTTCACCATCATCCTGCAGTCGGCCGTCGGCTTCACCGTCACCGCATTTTATCACCCGTTCTTTCTGGCCTTCAACCTGATCGTCATTGCCCTCGCCTTCTTCATCCTGCTGGTGTGGACCCGCGGGGCGATTCGCTCGGGCATTGCGCTCAGCCATGCCAAATACGCTGCGGCGAGCTGGCTGGAGAATGTCGGCGCATCCAACGGCTTCTACAAATCCGGGCGGCATGTCGATTATGCGCTCGATCGCTCCGAAGGTGTGACGGCAGACTATATCGCCGCCAAGGCCAAGCATTTCCGCTATACCATCTCGCAGACCGTCGCGTTTCTGCTGCTCTATGCCTTTGCCAGCGCCGGACTGTTGGCGCTCGGCGGCTGGCTGGTCATCGAGGGTGAGCTGTCGATCGGCCAGCTGGTCGCAGCCGAGCTCATCCTGTCAGCGGCCTTCTTCGGCCTGGGCCAGATGGGGGCGTATCTTGACATCACCTATGACCTGATCGCCGCAGCCGAGGAGATTGGCCTGCTCTACAATATCGAGCAGGAAGTGGAGGCTCGCGAAGGCGAGGACGCAATCGGCGGCGGTGATCTGGTGCTGCGCCGCGTTACCCACTCGGCAACCGTCAAGGACGTCACCTTCAACCTGTCCATCCCCGCGGGCAGCCAGCTGATTGCGCAGAGCCGGAACCACGATGTGCAGCGGTTGTTCACGCATTCGATGAAACGTTATATTACTCCCGACACCGGCGTCGTGACGCTGGGCGGACAGGATATCGCCATGGTCGACATGTTCCGGCTGCGCAGCGAGATCATCGTGCTCGACCGCCCCACCATCGTGCAGGCGAGCATCCGCGACTATCTGCGCCTGGCCGGCCCCGACATCACCTCGTCGGATGCATTGCAGGCGCTTGCGCTGGTACGCCTTGAAGAGCGGGTGATGGCGCTCCCCGACGGACTGGATACCCAGCTGTCGACCAGCGGCTGGCCCTTGTCCTATGCCGAATCGCTGCGGCTCAAGCTGGCAGGCGCCATGCTCAAATGCCCGCGCATCCTGATCCTGACCGGATTGTTCGACATGATCGACCCCGCGATCCTGGCCGATGTGCGCGTCGTCATGCGGGAGGCGGGCTCCACGGTCATCCAGTTCACCCAGCGTGCCGAACACCAGCCTGATTGCCAGTATCTGTGGCTGGGGGATGACGGTCAACGGATCATAGACGATCCCGACGGGTTCAGCCGCATCGTCGAAGCGCATGCAACGGAGGCGCGCAATGGCAACGCGTGATCATGCGCTCAGCCGCTTTCGCACCCTTGCGAACATGCGAACCCCGCGCCCGCTGCGCGCCTTCGGGCTGATGGTGGTGTTCGGGCTGATCGCCGCGACCTTCTTCATGATCTATGTCCCCTGGGTGCAGACCGCTTATGGCGCCGGTCAGGTAATTGCGCTCAACCCGCAGGACCGGCTGCAGAACGTCACCGCTCTGGTCCCCGGGCGGATCGAGAAATGGTATGTGCAGGATGGCCAGGTGGTGAAGGAAGGCGACCCCATCGCCCTCATCGCCGACAACGACCCGATGCTGCTGCAGCGGCTGCGCGCAGAACGCAGCCTCGCCGAGGCCAAGGTTGCGGCCGCCGCGAGTGCGCTTAGCACTGCGCGGCTGGACGTCGGACGCACCGGAACGCTGTTCCGCGAAGGTCTTGCCTCGCAGCGCGAAAGCGAACTTGCGCGGATCAAGGTCGCCGAGATGGAAGCCGTGCTGGCAGAGGCACGCGCGGCGATCACCCAGATCGACATCAACCTGGCTCGGCAATCGCTGCAGACGGTGCGTGCGCCGCGCGATGGCGTTATCCAGCGGATCAGCGGCGGCGACAAGGCCACCATGGTCTCGCAGGGCGACGTGCTGGCAAGCTTTGCCCCCACTCAGACCCGGCGTGTGGTCGAAATCTATGTCGATGGCCGCGACGTGCCGCTGATCAGGCGTGGCCAGCCGGTCCGGCTCGAGTTCGAAGGCTGGCCCGCGATCCAGTTCTCGGGCTGGCCGTCGGTGGCGCGCGGCCTGTTCGATGGCGAGGTGCAGCAGGTCGATCTTGCCGCTTCGACCAACGGGCTGTTCCGCGTGCTCGTGCAGGAAGCCAAGGGCAAGACGCGCTGGCCGGGCGAGCCCTATGTCCGCCTGGGCGCCAATGCCCGCGGCTGGGTCGCGATGGAAGAGGTTTCGGTCGGCTTTGAACTGTGGCGTCAGCTCAACGACTTCCCGCTGCAGAACCCCGCGCTGATCGAGGAGAACCAGAATGGCGGCACGGCCAGGAAGGAGAAGCGCTGATGCGCCGCTCCGCATCGCTGGCCAGCCTCACTGCGCTGGCTTTGGTCAGCGTCACCGCGCCAACCCCTGCCCAGGCTCAGGCCCGAACGCAGGCACCCGCCGCCGCGACACAAGGGGTGCAACCGGTGCGGCAGGCGCAAGGGTTGCAGCTGGAAGAGGTGCTGGCCTCGTCGCGGCGCTTTGCCCCGTCCATCCTGGAGGCGCTTGCCAACGCCCGCGCCGCCGATGGGCGCGTGCTTGCCAGCGAAGGTGCGTTCGACCTGCTGTTCACCGGCGAGGGCTTTTCGCGGATCACTGGATTCTATGACGGCACCTATGTGCAGGGAAAGGCGATCCAGCCGCTGACCAACAATGGCGGCCAGATCGAGGCGAGCTATCGCGTCTCGCGCGGCGACTTTCCGGTCTATGAGGATTACAGCTTCACCGACCGGCTGGGCGAGCTCAAAGTGCGCGGCGTTTTCGCGCTTCTGCGCGACCGCTATATCGATGACCGCCGCTTCGGCCAGCGCAACGCGCTGATCGAACGCGACATGGCGGGGCTCGATGCGCTGATCATCGCCATCGGGGTGCAGCAGCGGGCGATCCAGGCCTATGGACAGTGGGTAGCAGCCGGCCAGCAGGTGCAGGTCTATCGCGCGCAGGTCCAGCTGGCCGAGGACCGGCAGGACGGCATCAGCCGCCAGGTCCAGCTGGGTGCACGGGCTGCGATCCTGCTGACCGAAAACCAGCAGAACCTGCTGCGCCGCCAGTCGCTGCTGGTTGCCGCCGAGCGCGATCTGGCCAATGCCGCGCAGCGACTGTCGCTCTTCTGGCGTGACAATGACGGCAGGCCCAGGGTCGCGACCCCCGCAGACCTGCCCGCCCGTCTGCCGATGATCCCCGCGGCGCGGGCGACCGATCCGGCGGCCGTGCTCGCACGGCGACCCGATATCAAGCTTATCGAACAGCGGCTGGAACAGGGCGAAACCCGGCTCGAGCTCGAACGCAACCGCCTGTTGCCCTCGCTCAGGCTGTTTGCCGAAGCCGGACAGGATTTCGGCGAGCAGGGCCTGGGCGGTCGTTCACGCGATCCGTTCGAGGCGGTGGTCGGTTTCACCTTTTCCATGCCGCTGCAGAACCGCGCCGCCAAGGGACAGGTGGCTGCGGCCGAAGCCAACATCAACGCGCTGGAGTGGCGCCGCCGTCAGAGCGAGGAACAGATCATCGCAGAGATCGAGCAGCTTTCCACCAACCTGACTGCAGCCGAGCGGCTGGCGGTGCTGGCGCGCGACGAGGAGGTTCAGGCCGACAAGCTGGCAGCCGGCGAGCGCAGGCTGTTCCAGGCAGGCGCCAGCGACTTCTTCCTGGTCAACCTGCGCGAGGATGCGGCGGCGAACGCATCGATCCGCAGGCTGGATGCCGAGTTCCGGCTGGCGCAAGCTCGCGCCGATCTGGTCGCGGTGGCGGCCGATCTGGACTCGCTGCAGCTGACCGACGACTTTGCCGGGGTTGTCCAGCCCTGACCCGGTCGGCCAGGCCAACGGTACCGCGCCGCGCGTGACCTTGGGTGCAATCCAAGTCTTCCATTCCGTGTTGTGCGATGGGATAGTCGGGTGACGCATCGGAGGCTCAAGCTGCGACCTCGGCGGACCGATGCGTCACCCTATCCGCAGCCTTGGGGTGTCCGATCTAGCTGCGGAATCAGTCAAGCAGATGTGGGTGGGAGCGGTTCGGGGAGAAACCGTTCCATCTGCTCGGTATGGTTGACATATGGCACAGAGTATCATTGTTACCATTTGAAAGAACTGCCCCGGATCGATAGCCAACATCTATCACATAAAGGACGCCGCCATGCCCAGCCTCAGGCAGTTGCAATATCTGGTCGCGCTCGACGACCACCGCCATTTCGGACGCGCAGCCTTTGCGGTGCACGTCTCGCAACCGACGTTGAGCCAGCAACTTCGCACCCTGGAGGCCCGGCTTGACGCCTCGCTGATCGATCGTAGCGGTCAGGATGTCCAACTGACCCCATTGGGCCGCGATATTGCCGCGCGCGCGAGAGAGATCCTGGTACAGGTGCGCGATCTTTCCGATCTGGCGCGGCGCGCGGGCAAGGGCATCGGCGGAACGCTGCGCTTCGGGATCACCCCGACGCTGGGACCCTATCTGATGCCCGCGATCGTGGCGGGTCTGCACCGGCAACAGCCCGACCTGCGCCTGCACATCCGCGAAGGCATTCCCGATGATCAGGTGCGCGAGGTGATGCGCGGCGCGCTCGACATGATGCTCTCACCCATGCCGGTCGATGCCAGCGGGATCGTGGTCGAGCCGCTGTTCAGCGAGCGGCTGTTCGTCATCGCGCCGCCCGATCATCCCCTGGCCGGGCAGAAGAACATTCCGCCCAGCGCGCTCAAGGGCGCAGGATTTCTCACCCTGGACCGGCGGCACCATTTCCATCGCCAGACGCGCGAGATCTGCGATCAGGTGGGTGCGCATATCCTGCACGACTACGAAGGCACCAGTCTTGACAGCATCCGCCAGATGGTAGGCTCAGGGATCGGCTTCGCGCTGTTGCCCGAGCGTTATCTGGCAACCGAAACCCACAGTGCAGAAATCGTCGCACGGCTGGATATCGCAGGCTGGAATGCGCGCCGGTCGATCGCAGCGATCTGGCGCACCGGCGCGGCGTTCGGCGACGGATTCCATGCGATCGCGGAATTCATCCGCGCCTATGTCGTCGAGGATACCGACCTTTCCGATCCGGTGTTGCGAACCGGGGTCTAGCCCTCACGGGGCCGGACTTGCCCGGAGGTGGCCTCTGCCGCAGCCGCCATGCGGCCGATCTGCCACATCAGGTTGTAGATCAATGTGCGCCCATCTTCTGCGATCATCTCGCGGGTTTGCCGGTCGAAGCTCGCCCGGTTGCCGCGCATCGCGCTGCGCACCATGCCGACGAACATCGCCTCGTCAGGGGACAGACGACCGCAGCATGGGCGCGAGACGCCAAAGGGTTCAGGCCACACCTGCCCCATCGCCTCCAGCACCAGCGACAGATGATTGGACAGCGCGATGCTGCCCAGCCGGGCGGAGACATGAGGCGCGGGATCGGCACCCGATTTGTGCGCGAACACCGCGATGCGCAGCGCGACAACAAGCTTCGCCTCGAACAGGGTTGCCGACCCCAGGTCAGCCGGTCGATCGATCAGATCCTGCCACCAGATACCCATGTTCCTCGACTCCCTCCGATTGTGCGGCATCACGGGATCGCGCCGCCTGCATCAGAGTTATTGCGAGTAGCTCGCATTAGCAAGAGATTTCTGAAGTGTTGTTTTTTTCGCATCGCAGCCATTGAACTGCAGGTCATTCTACCCTAGATTGAGGCTGTCGGGATGCTTCCCCCCCTTTCGCGTCCCGACAGGTGCACTTGTGCACCTCCTCCCTGAACCTTGGCCGCCTCGTGACTCGTCACGAGGCGGTTTTTTCTTGGGTGGATGCGATGGGCTATTCGGCGGCAATGGCGATGTCGGTGCTGCCGCCATGCTGGAGCAGATCGTCCGCCAGCGTCCGGACAAGATCCGCAACCGCCTCCTGCATCGCCTCGAGCCCCTGCCCGCGTTCGCTGAGCGCCTCGTCCAGATACAGGCTGCGGTCCACCTCGATCTGCAGCGCGTGGATATCGCGCGCCGGGCGGCCATGGCGCTCGAGCACATAACCGCCGGCATAGGGATGGTTGAGCGCGACCTCATAGCCGCGCCGGGCGAGCGTCCGCTGCGCCAGATCGCACAGCCTTGCCCCGGCAGACCGGCCATAGCGATCCCCCACCACGATTCGCGGCACCGGCCCTGATCCCTCGAGCCTGAGCGGCGGCATCGAGTGCAGGTCGATCAGCATCGCGCAGCCGAAGCGAGCCTTCAGACTGGCAAGCGCGTGCGACAACGCCTGGTGATAGGGATCGTGCATGCCCGATACGCGCGCGCTGATCGACTCACGGGTCCAGGGCCTGCGCCAAAGCTCGCCATGATCGGCCAGCCGGCGCGGAACCAATCCGAGCCCACCGCGCACCTTGGCGCTGGGCTGGGCAAAGGCGGTGCGCGGGGCGTTGCTGATCATCTGCGGATCGATTTCGCTGGGGGCACGGTTGAGGTCGATCCACGCCCGCGCGATATGCGCGACCAGAGTGGCGCACCCGGTCTTTGCTGCCTGCAGAGCCAGCATGTCGGCATGGCGATCTTCCAGACGCTCGAGAACCTGCGGGGTCACGCGTGAATTGACAAGGATTTCATCGGGATAATCCCGCCCCGCATGCGGGACCGCCACCAGCACCGGCAGGCGCGCTTCGGCGAGGCCAGCCAGGCTGAACAACCGCGATGGGGGGGCGTTGTCGGCGGATCGATTATCCATGGACAGCAGCCATGCGGCAATCTGTCCTTCGAGTCAAAGTCGGCAACGCCAACGTCCTGTGCCCCCGCTGTCCGTTTACCGATGACACCGGGCGTGTCCAACTTCGGGGCAGCGCGGCAAATGACTTACAGCATGCTGGAAAATCTTAACCGCATCCGGCATAAGCAGGCTGGAGAACCGGGCAGAGGAACAGGGCGATGTTGAGCATATTGCTGGCAGAAGACGATCCGGCGATGCGCGCCTATCTCCAGCGTGCGCTTGAAAAGGCCGATTACACCGTGGTTGCGGTTGATCGCGGCACCGCTGCGTTGCCCTTGCTGCAGGAGGATCATTTCGATCTGCTGCTCACCGATATCGTGATGCCGGAGATGGACGGGATCGAACTCGCGCAGCATTGCGGGCGGATCTCCCCCGAGACCAAGGTCATGTTCATCACCGGCTTTGCCGCAGTGACGCTCAAGGCGGAACAGGCCGCGCCCAGCGCGCGCGTGCTCTCCAAGCCCTTTCACCTCAAGGATCTGGTGCTGGAGGTCGACCGCGTGTTTGCCCGCGGCACCTTCGCCCAAAGCCTTTGAAAGCTATCATACGGTTTTTGGTACAAATACCGCTTGCGTCCATCGCCGCCTCTTTGTAATGGACCGCCCTTGCCAGCGCCTCGGTGCGGGCAGGTACCACCGGTGGGGCGTATAGCTCAGTGGTAGAGCACTGTGTTGACATCGCAGGGGTCGCAAGTTCAATCCTTGCTACGCCCACCATTAAAAAACCCGCCAAACCATACGGTTGGCGGGTTTTTTTACGTCCGCTTCACACGCACCGATCGCCAAAGCCCGCTCCCCTGCGACGGATATTTCCACAACTCTCGAATTATGCCTTGACCACATCAGCCGACACAGTATTTCGATAGTTGTCGAAAGGTAGTGATAATGGATGATCCGGGCATTCAGACATGGGCAGTGGATGCGCTTGGCGCGCTTGCGCACGAGACGCGGCTTGCGGTCTTCTGCATGCTGGTCAAGGCAGGTCCCGATGGCATGGTCGCGGGAGCGATTGCCGAGCAGCAGAGTGTCCCGCCCTCCACCATGTCGCACCATCTGGCGACCCTGGAGCGCGCAGGGCTGGTCCAGTCCGAGCGCGAAAGCCGACTGATCCATTACCGCGCCGATTATCCCGCGATGCGCCGCCTGCTGACCTTCCTGCTGGAGGACTGCTGCCAGGGCACACCCGAAATGTGCGGCGATCTTGTCGCAGGGCTCGGTTGCGCCCCTGCCCTACCCGAGAAAGCATGAGGCTCGAATATGGCTGACACGATCTACACCGTGCTGTTCCTGTGCACCGGCAACAGTGCCCGCTCGATCCTGGGCGAGGCTGTGCTCAACAAGATCGGTGAAGGGCGCTTCAGGGCATACAGCGCCGGCAGCCACCCCAAGGGACAGGTCCATCCGATGGCGCTGTCGGTGCTTGGCGACATGGGCTTCGAGACCAGCGGGTTCGAATCCAAGAGCTGGGACGCGTTCAGCGCCCCCGGTTCGCCCGAGTTCGATTTCATCTTCACCGTGTGCGACAATGCCGCGGGCGAAACCTGCCCTGTCTGGCTGGGCCACCCGATGACCGCGCACTGGGGCATCGAAGACCCCGCCGCGGTGGAGGGCGACGGCCAGCGCGAGGCGTTCCTCGACGCGCTGCGCTATCTGTCGGACCGGATCGAGCGGTTCGTCGCGCTGCCGATCGAAAGCCTCGACCAGATAGCGCTGAAGCGCAAGCTTGCCGACATCGGCAACACTGCGGGCGCCAGCAGCGGTGCCAGCGCATGACGACGGCAAATGGCATGATCGACGGAGCCAGGTTTGAACGCCTGCGCCATCTGGCCGATCCAGACCTTCTGCCCGCGCTCGATCCGGCTTATGCGCACCGTATTCCGGCGCTGGGACTGGGTCCGCTCGATCCCAAGCCGCGCATCCTGTTGCTCTACGGGTCGTTGCGCGAACGCTCCTATTCGCGGCTGGTGGTCGAGGAAGCGGCGCGGCTGCTGCAGCATTTCGGCTGCGAAACCCGCATTTTCGATCCCCGCGATCTGCCGCTGCCCGATCAGGTCGAGGACGACGATCACCCTGCGGTCGCGGAGCTGCGCGCGCACTCGATCTGGTCCGAGGGCCAGATCTGGTGCAGCCCCGAACGCCATGGCCAGATCACCGGCATCATGAAGACCCAGATCGACCATCTGCCGCTCGCCTATCAGGGCATGCGCCCGACCCAGGGCCGCACGCTCGCGGTGATGCAGGTAAGCGCCGGCTCGCAAAGCTTCAACAGCGTCAACACGCTGCGCGTGCTGGGGCGCTGGATGCGGATGTTCACCATCCCCAACCAGTCGAGCGTCGCCAAGGCCTATCTCGAGTTCGACGAGAATGGACGCATGAAGCCATCGAGCTATTACGACCGCATCGTCGATGTCGTCGAGGAACTGGTGCGCTTCACGGTGCTGCTGCGCCCGCACGCCGATCAGCTGGTCGATCGCTATTCCGAGCGCAAGGACAGCGACCAGCCGGTCGCGACACCGGTCGAGGCCGCAGGGTTGGCGAAAAGCTGACGGGCCAGCCAGGTGCGTGCAACGCGCCTGTTACTCGCTGCGCAGCGCCTCGATCGGCGACAGCCGCGATGCGCGGATGGCGGGGTAGCCGCCGAACACCAGGCCGATCACGGCAGAGAACGCGACAGCCAGAACAGCCGTGTCCCAGCCGATCGGCGCCGGGAATTCGGCCACCTGCTGGAAGACTGCGGCTGCAACCATCGCCAGGGTGAGGCCGATCGCGCCGCCGATCAGGCACAGAACTGCCGCTTCGACCAGAAACTGGTTGCGGATATCGCGGCGCTTCGCCCCCAGCGCCATGCGCAGGCCGATCTCGCGCGTCCGCTCGGTCACGCTGACCAGCATGATGTTCATGATGCCGATGCCGCCCACGAGCAATGAGATCGAAGCGATCGCCACCAGCACCGCCTGGAAGATCTGGGTCACCTGGCCTGATGTTTCTGCGATCTCCTTGGTGGTGCGCACGGTAAACGGCGTGATCTTACCTTTCGACACCCGGTAGCGCGCGCGCAGAAGACTCTTGATCTCGCGGTCGCCCGCAACCAGCGAATCCTCGTCCTCGAAGCCGACGAACAGCAGAGTCACATCGTCCGGACCCTGGGCCGGGCCGGTGGACAGCCGCTGGCGCAATGTCGAGATCGGCATGATGATCTGGTCGTCATTGTCGTTGCCCAGATTGCTGCCCTTGCTTTCGAGCAGACCGATGACGGTGAACGGCACGCGGTTGATCCGCACCGTCTCGCCGATGGGATTGATGTCGACGAACAGCTTGTCGGCCACCGTCTGCCCGATCACCACCACCCGCGTTGCGGCGCCGACATCGCTTCCGGTCAGGAATCGGCCATCGGAGGTGGCGAGGTTGGAAATGCTTCCGTATTCTTCAGTCGATCCGATCGCCTGGGTCGAGGCGCTGCGTCCGCCGGTGACCATCTGGACGCTGGTGCGGATCTGCGGTGCGACCGCGTTCACCCCAGGCACCTGACGCGCGATGGCCTCACCATCGCGTTCGGTCAGCCTGCCCCGGTCGCCGGGTCTGGGCGGGCCGTTAGCGCGCTCGGGCTCGGGCACCACGATCGCCATGTTCGAGCCGAGCGTGGCGATCTGCTGGTTTACCGAGACCTGCGCGCCATTGCCCACCGCGACCGCAAGGATCACCGAGAACACGCCGATCATCACGCCCAACGTGGTCAGGATCGAACGCAGCAGGTTCGTGCGCAGCGCCGTGATCGCGATCGCAACGTTGACGCCCCATCCGGCGAGCGCGTTCAGCAGCTCACTCATGCCATGACCGCCCGGCGGCGCGATGTGACGGGCGCATCCTCGATCACCTTGCCATCGCGGAACACGATGCGGCGCTCGGCATATTCGGCAATGTCGGGTTCGTGGGTGACGATGACCAGCGTGATCCCCTCGTCATTGAGCTTCTGGAAAATCCCCATGATGTCGAGCGATGTCTGGGTATCGAGCGCACCGGTGGGTTCGTCCGCCAGCAGGATCAGCGGATCGGTGACCAGCGCGCGCGCGATCGCCACACGCTGCTGCTGCCCGCCCGAAAGCTTGGCAGGCGTGTTCTGCATGCGATTGGCAAGCCCCATCGCCTCGAGCTTGGCCTGCGCCCGCTCGCGCCGCTCGGCAGCGCGCACCCTGGCATAGATCAGCGGCACCGCGACATTGTCGAGCGCGCTGGTGCGGGCGAGAAGATTGAACTGCTGGAAGACAAAGCCGATCTTGCGGTTGCGGATCTCGGCCAGCTCGTCGCTGTCGAGCGTCTTGGTGTCGATGCCATCGAGCAGGAGCGTGCCCGAGGTCGGCACGTCGAGACAGCCGATCATGTTCATGAAGGTCGACTTGCCCGATCCGCTGGCCCCCATGATCGCGACGAATTCGCCGCGCTGGATGCTCAGCGAGACGCGGTTGACCGCGTGCACCAGCTCACCGCCGATCACATAATCCTTGACCAGATCATGCGTCTCAAGAAGCGGCGCTGTCATCTTCATCCGTATCGTCGGTTTCTGCCTTGGGCTTCAGCGATTTGGTGCGCACCAGCACCGTGTCACCGGCCTTGATGCCCGAGAGGATCTCGGTGTACTCGTCGCCCTGCAGCCCGATGCGCACCTGCTTGCGGACCGGCTTGTAGGCGTCGGTACCGGCGAGATACAGCGTCTGGCGCGGCGCCTCCTTCTTGCCCGGCTTGGCGGGCTGTCCCTCCACCGGCGGACCGCGATCGGCCGCCTTGGGACGGAACCTGAGCGCATTGGTGGGCACCCGCAGCGCGTTCTTCTTGGCACCGGTGATGATCTCGACATTGGCGGTCATGCCGGGCAGCAGCTTGCCGTCGAGATTGTCGACATCGATAATTACCAGATAGCTCACGACATTCTGCGTTTCGACCGGTGCCTTGCGGACCTGGCGGACCTTGGCGCGGAATACGTCATCGGGATAGCTGTCGACGGTGAAGGTCACGTTCTGACCCTCGACAATCTGGCCGATATCCGCCTCGTCCACCGAGGCCTCTACCTGCATCTTGGTGGTGTCGGCAGCGATCTCGAAAAGATTGGGGGTCTGGAAGCTGGCGGCAACGGTGGTGCCGGGCTCGACCAGCTTGTCGATGATCACCCCGCTGGCAGGCGCGATGATCACCGTGCGGTTGAGGTCGAGCCGGGCAGACGACAGTTCGGCGGTGGCCTGCCGAATCTGCGCGTTGCCGCTCTGGGTCTGCGCCAACGCGACGTCGAGCGCGTTGCGCGCGCTGTTCAGCCGAGTCTGGGCCGCATCGAGATTGGCCTTGGAGACGAACCCGCGCTGCGCCAGATCGCGCTGCCGGGCAAAATCGCGTTCCTGGATTTCAAGTTCGGACCGCGCGCGCAGAACATTGGCAGCGGTCTGCTGCAATCCTGCGCGAGCAAGCGCCACCTGAGCCTCGGTCTGCTGGACCCGCGCCCGCACCCGTGTCGGGTCGATTTCGGCCAGGATCTGGCCTGCGGTGACCGGCGAGTTGAAGTCGACATAGACCTTGGTGACCTGGCCCGAGACTTCGGTGCCAACCTTGATAGTGTTGAGCGCGCGCACCTTGCCGCTGGCCGAGACGACTCGCAGCACCTCGCCGCGCCCGACCTTTTCTCCGGTATATTCATAGTCATGCGGCGTCGGAGCGATGATCTTGTAGAGGACGAACAGCACCACCAGCGCAATCAGCGCCGACCACACCTTGTGGCGCTTCATCCATGAACCCATTCTCGTCAGCATAAAAAGCTGCCCCATCCCCGACGTTTATGGCCAACCTATATTGGCACGTGTGCACGATAGCCAGCAGCGATGATGGCGCGGCACACCGATCCCTGCTCGCGGCGTGCAGCCGCGTTGGCTCGGCCAGTCGCTCTGCGGTTGATGCGTTGCCGCAACATCGATACTCCTGCCCTGCACGCCCGGTGAATCGCCGGGAAGCGCGGGTCGCACCGGAGGACCCGCCAGCGCGGAAAGGGTGTTCAACCACATGCGATCAACCAATGCACTGCAGAAGGCATCGGCAACGCGCGGCGTACGGCTTGGCGCGATGACCGGCTCGATGCTTCTGGCCATGAGCCTTGCCATGCCTGCGCATGCAGCGACCGATAGCGGCAAGAAGGCCTGTGCCAAGGAAGCGCGGGTCCTGTGCCCCGCCGAAATGAAAACGATGAGCCGCAAGAAGGTGGAAGCCTGCATGATCGCCAAGGTCGAAAAGACTTCGCCCACCTGCAAGGCGGCGATGTACCGGATCAAGGCCGAACGCGAGCAGGGCTCCAAGAACTAGGGTTTTGTGAATCAGGACACAAAGCATTAGCCAGCCCGCCTGCCAGCCTTTACCAGCCCAGCCAGACCGTGAAGCTGGCACGCCTCCCGGCCACTCCCTGGTCACCTTGCCATTTGGGGATTTGAACCCGCTGCATGAGCCACGCTGAAACGCCCAGGTCCCGGTTTCTGCCGTGGTTCGGCTTTCTGTGCATGTGCATCGGCATGTTCATGGCCATTCTGGACATCCAGATCGTCGCGACATCGCTCCCCACCATCCAGAAGGCGCTGGGGATCAGCCCCGAGCGCATGATCTGGGTGCAGACGGCCTATCTCACTGCAGAGATCGTCGCGATCCCGCTGACCGGCTATCTGACCGCAAGGCTCGGGATGCGCTGGCTGTTCGTCTGCGCGATCTCGGTGTTCACTCTGGCGTCCGCCGGGTGCGGCCAGAGCGAAAGCTTCGAGACGCTGATCGGGTGGCGGATCGTGCAGGGCTTTGCCGGAGGGACGCTGATCCCCGCGGTCTTCTCGGCGGTGTTCCTGCTGTTCCCGCCCAGGTCGCAGGGGCTGGCGACCACCATTGCCGGGGTCGCGGCAGTGTTTGCGCCCACGATCGGCCCGATCGTCGGCGGCTGGCTAACCGAAACCTATTCCTGGCACTGGCTGTTCCGCATCAACATCGTTCCCGGCGTGCTCGCGGCTTTGGGGGCAGCATGGGCCCTGCGCAGCGCCGAGAGCAACGCGCGCTGCGACCGCTCGATCGACCTGCTCGCCCTGGTGCTGCTCGCCGCCGGGCTCGCCGCGCTGCAGATCGGGCTCAAGGACGCGCCATCGCTGGGCTGGCTTGCGCCGGGCGTCGCCGCACTGCTGGCGATCTTCGCGCTGAGCACCGTCTGGTTCGTATGGCGGACATGGCACGCCGCCTGCCCGCTGGTCGACCTGCACTGCTTTGCCGACCGCAACTTTGCCGTCGGCTGCGCGCTCAGCTTCATCCTGGGCGCAGGGCTGTTCGGATCGACCTATCTGATGCCGTTTTTCCTGGGGCTGGTGCGCGAGCATGACGCCTTCCGCATCGGGCAGATCATGCTGGTTACCGGCATCGCGCAACTGCTCGCTGCCCCGCTGGCGGTGTATCTGGAACAGAGGATCGGCGCGCGCACCTTGTGCCTGTTCGGATTCGGGCTGTTTGCAGCCGGACTGCTTGCCAGCATCAACCAGACTGCACAGACCGATTTTGCCGAGATGGTGGTGCCGCAGATCCTGCGCGGCGGGGCCAGCATGTTCTGCCTGTTGCCACCCACGCGCATCGCTTTGGGGTATCTCGCCACCGACAAGATCGCCGATGGCAGCGGCCTGTTCAACCTGATGCGCAACTTGGGCGGGGCGATCGGGCTGGCGCTGATCGATACCACCATCTTCACCCGCGCCGACACCCATGGGCAGGCCATCGCCGACCGGCTGACCGCAGGCGATGTCGATACTGCGGTGGGCATCGGGATCCCGCGCGATGCATTTCTGGAGCAGATCGGCACGCCCCCCGACGAGTTCACCGAGGAGCTGGTGCGGCCGCTGGTCGAACGGCAGGCGCTGGTCGATGCCATCAACGATGCCTGGCTGTTGATCGCGGTGATGACCGTGTTCGCGATCCTGCTGGTATTCCTGATCCGGCGGCCACGCACGGAAGATGCACCGGTGGACGCTGATCCTGTCGGCTGATAGAGGCGGCGTGATACACAGTTCCATCACCAGCAAGAAGGGCGGGAAAATGGATCGCCGCGAGTTTGCCAAGAGCCTGACCGCGCTCGCCTTTGCCGGGCTTGCCGGGTGCACTGCCCGGGGGCTGGGCGCCAGCGTGTCGAGCGCCGATCTGGTGTTGGACCCCGAGGGCGTCATCGACCTGCCGCGGGGCTATGCCTATCGGGTTATCTCGCGCGCGGGCGACGCCATGGACGACGGGCATGTCGTGGGCGACCGTGCCGACGGCATGGGATGCTTCGCGCTCGATCGCCACCGCGTCGCGCTGGTGCGCAACCACGAACTGCAGGTCAAGCACCACGGATCGGGACCATTTGGCGAACGCGCGGTCGCCCTGGCCTACGACCGGACCAACGACGGACGCGCCCTTCCCGGTGGCACCTCAACGCTAATCTATGATCTGCGCCGCGGACGGGTCGAGGCGCAGTATCAGAGCCTCGCGGGCACGATCCGCAACTGCTCGGGCGGCATCACCCCCTGGGGCAGCTGGCTGACCTGCGAGGAGGATGTCACCCGCGCGGGCAATGGCGTGGCGCGCGATCATGGCTGGGTGTTCGAGGTTCCCGCCGCGCACAAGGGCCTGGTCGAGCCGGTCCCGCTCACCGCCATGGGGCGGTTCAATCACGAGGCCGCCGCGGTCGATCCGGCGACCGGCATCGTCTACCTGACCGAGGACCGCGACGATTCGCTGTTCTATCGCTTCCTCCCAGCCAGGCGCGGCGAGCTTGCCGCTGGCGGCAGGCTGCAGGCGCTGGCCTTTGTCGAACCGGGGCTGGACGACACGCGCAACTGGTCCGAGGTGACTTTGCCGCGCGGCACCGGCAGGCCGGTGCGCTGGGTCGATCTCGACGGCACCCACAGCCCCGATGACGATCTGCGGCTTCGCGGCCATGCTGCAGGCGCTGCGCGGTTTGCGCGCGGCGAGGGCGTGCATTTCGGCAACGGATCGATCTATTTCTGCTGCACCTCGGGCGGCACGGCCAAGCTCGGTCAGGTGATGCGCTATCGCCCCAGCAAGGCGGAGGGCCAGGCCGGCGAACGCACGTCTCCAGGGACGCTGCAGAATTTCGTGGAATCCAGCGATCCGGCGCTGTTCAACTTCGGCGACAACCTGACCGTTGCGCCGAACGGCCATCTGGTGGTGTGCGAGGACCAGTATTCGCTGATCGTGAACAACCACCTGCGCGGGGTGACCCCGGCGGGCGATCTCTACACGCTGGGTCGCTGCCGCCAGCAGACCGAGCTTGCCGGCGCGTGCTTCTCGCCCGATGGATCGACGCTGTTCGTCAACCTGTACAGTCCCGCGATGACGCTTGCGATCACCGGGCCTTGGGGCTCGGCATGACCGGGCCGGGGCGCAGCATCACTGTCTTGGCCTCGCCCCCTGCAAAGCGCAGCGTCTGCACGCTCGGGCCACGCCGCACCACGACCTGGTTGACCTGGCGCGGATAGATATCGCGCAGGATGGTCGAACGCACTTCCAGCGCCCTGGGATTGCCGATCACGCTGCCGGTATAGTCCACCCGCACATCGCGCACCCCGATCTCGACCGACCCGACGGTTAGCGCCACCGGCGCGCCATCGGCGGACAGGCTGAAATGCGCGAGCAGATAGGTCTTCAGTTCCTCAATCGCAGCGGGATCATCCAGGCTGGTCTGCGCATCGGGCGCGATCTCGGCCAGCGCCGGTTCCAGATCATGCGCCTCGAACCGGTGCGACACGGTAACCGCGCCATTGTCCGCCAGCGTGACGACGCTCATCGCATCATGCCCGCGATGCGCTCCGGCCTGAGGCGTGAACGTTGCAGTGGCGGCCAGCGCCAGAGCACCGGCGATCAGTCGCAAACCCCTCATTTCGGCGGAACGTCATAAGTGCGTAGCGAATCGGGCAGCACCTTCATGTCCGAATCCTTCATCCGGTTCTTGCCTTCTTCGGGCGTGTCGATCTTCAACGTCCTGGGATCGATCTGGCCTGCATAGATGTTGTTCGAACGATCGGCATCGGCGGTTTCCCACAGCGGATCGACCTCTGCCCGGACCAGGGTCTTTGCCGTCACGAACTGCCAGGTCACGTTCTTCTGGTTATAGCGCCAGACTTCGGCGGGGATGCGCGCGGTCTCGCTCGATCCGTCGGCAAAATCCATCTTGAGGATCACCGGCATCACCAGCCCGCCGCGGTTGGCGAAGCTGAAGCGGTAGAAATTGTCGGTTACCTGCCGCGCGGCCTTTTCCTCTGCAGTCAAGTCGGCATAGGCCTCCGCAGCCTTGCGCTTGTCGGCAGCGGTGGCGTCGAGCGGATCGACCGCGTCATAGAAGTCGCGCGTAGCCGGGTCGCGCTCGACCACGGTCTGCTGCCCGGCGTTGCGCTGGGCGGTGAGCGACTTGGGCTCGGTATCGCGCTCCCTCTTGCGCGCGGCGGCAGCGGCGGTCGCATCCGCAGGCTCCAGCGTGGCGCGCACCACCTTGTCGAGCGCAATGTCGACATGGTCGGTCGAATAGAACCAACCGCGCCAGAACCAGTCGAGATCGACGCCCGAGCTTTCCTCCATCGTGCGAAAGAAGTCGTAGGGCGTGGGGTGCTTGAATCGCCAGCGTTCCGCATATTCGCGGAACGCGCGGTCGAACAGTTCGCGGCCCAGCACCGTCTCGCGCAGGATGGTCAGCGCGGTGGCAGGCTTGCCATAACCGTTGGCCCCGAACTGCAGCACCGAATCCGACTGGGTCATCAGCGGCATCTGATTGGTCGAGAGCATGTACTCGGCGATGTCCTTGGGCTCGCCGCGGCGCGCTGGATAATCCTTGTCCCACAATTTTTCCGCCTGGAACTGCAGGAAGGTGTTGAGCCCCTCGTCCATCCAGGTCCATTGCCGCTCGTCCGAATTGACGATCATCGGGAACCAGTTGTGGCCGATCTCGTGGATCACCACCCCGATCAACCCATATTTGGCGCGGTCGGTGTAAGTGAGGTTGCCGGTCTTCTTGTCCTTCACCGGGCGCGGGCCGTTGAAGGTGATCATCGGATACTCCATGCCGCCCACCGGACCGTTGACCGACTGCGCGACAGGATAGGGATAGGGGAAGGCGAACTTCCCGTAGACGTCGATGGTGTGCGCGATCGACTTGGTCGAATACGCATCCCACAAAGGCCGGGCTTCCTTGGGGAAGAAGCTCATCGCCATCACCAGGGGCTGTTCGGCAAAATCCTGTTTCACGCCCAGGGCATCCCAGGCGAACTTGCGCGACGAGGCCCAGCCGAAATCACGCACGTTTTCCGCCGCGAACACCCAGGTCTTCTCGCCCGATACCTTGCCGCGCTCTGCTGCAACGGCCTCTTCGGGCGTCACGACATAGACCGGGCTGGTCGCGGTCTTGGCCTGTTCGAGCCGCTGGCGCTGCGCCGCGCTGAGCACCGCATCGGGGTTCTGCAGCACGCCGGTGGCCGAGACGACATGATCGGCAGGCACGGTCAGCGCGACGCGATAATCGCCGAACTCCAGCGTGAACTCGCCCGAGCCGATGAACGCCTTGTTGTGCCAGCCTTCATAGTCCGAATAGACCGCGAGCCGCGGGAACCATTGCGCTCCCTCGAAGATGCAGTTGCCGTCCTCGCCGGGCTGGGTGAAGCACTCGTAACCCGAGCGGCCGCCGACGACCTTGTTTTCGACCATTGGGAACGACCAGTCGATGAAGAAGCTGGTTTCGCCGCCATTGGGCGCGACAGCCTGCCCCAGATCGATGCGCAGCAGGCTGTCGACCACGGTGAACGGCAGAGCCTTGCCCGAGGCGTCGCGCACCGCAGATATGGTGAAGCCGCCCTCCCATTCCTGCATGCGCTTGACGCGGCGCACTTCGGCAAGGCTGATCTTGTCGCCCGATACGGTCTCGGTCATCGCCGCGATCGAATCGCGCTTGTAATCGTTCTGATCGAGCAGCAGCCACAAATAGGGCAGCGCGTCGGGCGAATTGTTCTGGTAGCGCACCGTCTGGGTGCCGCTGACCATGCGCTTGGCCTCGTCGAGCCGCGCCTGGACGTCGTAATCGACCTTCTGCTGCCAGTAGCGGTAGCCGGGCGCGCCGGAGGCGTTGCGGTAATCGGTCGGGGTCGGCCAGTCCTCGCCCTCGAGCTGGCGGAACTTGTCCTCGTAATTGCCCTTGGTCTGCTCGACCGGGCTGGCGAGTGCAGGCGTTACAAGGATGGAAACGGCGCATGCGAGCGCAGACGCGGATACGGTAAAGTGACGACGCAAGACGACCCCCTCTATCGGGGCTTGATGCCCCGGTCTGGTTATGGGGGACAGGAATGTTACACTATAGCATGCAGGTCAATGCCGAACGGAGCGTCGATGGCTCGGCCTGTCGCAGCTAACTCAGCGCCAGCACGCTGGTCATGATCACCCGCACCAGCTCGGCATGGCCGCGCGCGCCGGTCTTGGCGTAGATCTTCTTGGAATAATTCCGCGCGGTCTCCACCGTAATCCCCAGGGTTTCCGCCGCTTCGGCTATGCTCGTCGCCTGCGCCAGCAGCCAGGCCAATCGCGCCTCGCTGGGCAGCAGCCCGAACAGATCGACCAGCTGCTCGCAACGATCCGCCTGCGACCGCCGGTCGCCGCTGACATAGACGATGACTGCTGCGGACCGATGTCCCGAAAGGGTATCGCCCTGCAACGGCGCCACCAGCATGTCGAGCCACGGATCCTGGCTGAGCCGGATCGCCAGAGGACGCATCGTCCGGCCCGATGCCACCTGCTTGAGATAGGCGGCAAGCTGGCGATCGACGGATGGCGATGCAGGCACAAGGCGGTCGTATCGGCCGCGCCGCAGCAGTGTGCCCCACTGGAACATCTGCTCCATATTCTGCGTCGATTCGACGATCCGTCCCTGCGTGTCCAGCGTGAGCCAGGCGATCTTGAGCCTGTTGAAGGCCTCTCCGGTGACGGCCGAGCGAAAGCGTTCACGCTCAAGCGCGGCAAAACTGCGCAGGGCGATCCGCAGATGCGGTGCCAGCCCTAGCAGCAACGCGCCGGAAGCAGAGCCGAGCGCACGACCGCCGGCACAGGCGAGCCAGCCATCCACGCCGCTGGGCTCGGTGATCCGCACTGCGCGCACGGCCGTGATCCGCGCAGCCTGCATGGCCTGCCGCACCTGATCGCGATCATGCCGGTTGGCCGACTCCAGCAGGTCATCGAGCGCATACCCCCGGCCTTCGCGCATCTGGGCCGCCAGCATGAGGCCCTTCAGCGCGGCGGTCGGACCTTCGCCTGCCAGCAGCTCAGCCACGTCGGACTGACCCTCTGGACGGATCACAAGCATGGCGCAGGTCGCACCCGCCGCCACGCGCAAGCGTTTCAGGAATCCGTCCCACAGGGGGGTTTCGAACATCCCCTCATGCAGCGATTCCAGCAGGCCATCGTCAAAACGCATGGCATTGCTTCTACCCTCCCATCTGGGAGGTTCAAGCCCCTACACACTATGCCATTGCGATGATCACGAAACACGGAGCCAACCACGCGATGACCCGCACCCTGACCCATCTCGAACGACTCGAGGCCGAAGCGATCCACATCATGCGCGAAGTGGTGGCTCAGGCGGAAAAGCCGGTGATGCTGTATTCGGTGGGCAAGGACAGCGCGGTGATGCTGCATCTGGCGCGCAAGGCATTCTATCCCTCGCCGCCGCCCTTCCCGCTGCTGCACGTCGATACCACCTGGAAGTTCAAGGACATGTACGCGCTGCGCGACCGGATGGCTCGCGAGAGCGGGATGGAGCTGCTGGTCTACCAGAACCCCGAAGCCGCTGAGCGCGGGATCAACCCTTTCGACCATGGCCCGCTGCACACCGACATGTGGAAGACAGAAGGCCTCAAACAGGCGCTCGACCTGCACGGGTTCGACGCGGCCTTCGGCGGTGCGCGGCGCGACGAGGAAAAGAGCCGCGCCAAGGAGCGCATCTTCTCGTTCCGCACCGCAAGCCATGGCTGGGACCCCAAGAACCAGCGTCCCGAACTGTGGAACCTCTACAACGCCCGCAAGAACAAGGGCGAGAGCATCCGCGTCTTCCCGATCAGCAACTGGACCGAGCTCGACATCTGGCAGTACATCCAGCTCAACGATGTGCCGATCGTGCCGCTCTATTTTGCCGCCGTCCGCCCGACCTTCGAATGGGAGGGGCAGCTGTTCATGGCCGATGATGTCGAGCGGCTGACCCGGGTGCTGGGCCGCACGCCCGAGATCACCGATCGGTCGATCCGCTTCCGCACCCTGGGCTGCTTCCCGCTCACCGGCGCGGTCGAGAGCACCGCGAGCACGCTGCCAGAGGTCATCCAGGAAACGCTGCTCACCACCACCTCGGAACGTCAGGGCCGGGTGATCGACAAGGATGCCGGCGGCGCGGGCATGGAAAAGAAGAAGCAGGAGGGCTATTTCTGATGGACAACGCTTATCAGACCGAGGCCCTCATCGCCGAGGACATCCACGCCTATCTCGACGTCCACCAGCACAAGACGATGCTGCGCTTCATCACCTGCGGGTCGGTGGACGACGGCAAGTCGACGCTGATCGGACGGCTGCTGTACGACAGCAAGATGATCTTCGAGGACCAGCTCGCCGCGCTCGAGGCCGACAGCAAGCGCGTCGGCACCCAGGGGCAGGAGATCGACTTTGCGCTGCTGGTCGATGGCCTCGCAGCCGAGCGCGAGCAGGGCATCACCATCGATGTCGCCTATCGCTTCTTTGCGACCGAAAAGCGCAAGTTCATCGTCGCGGACACCCCGGGGCATGAACAGTACACCCGCAACATGGTCACCGGCGCCTCGACCGCGGACCTTGCCGTCATCCTAATCGATGCGCGCAAGGGCGTGCTCACCCAGACGCGGCGGCACAGCTATCTCGCGCACCTCATCGGCATCCGCAACATCGTGCTGGCGGTCAACAAGATGGATCTGGTGGACTACAGCCAGACCCGCTTCGACGAGATCGTTGCCGAATATCGCGAATTTGCCACCAGCATCGGCATCACCGATTTCACCGCGATGCCGATCAGCGGCTTCAAGGGCGACAACATCACCGCCCCCTCGGCCAACACGCCCTGGTACACTGGCCCCAGCCTGATCGCGCATCTCGAAGAGGTCGAAGTGAACAGCGCACAGGAACAGACGCGCCCGTTCCGCATGCCGGTCCAGTGGGTCAACCGCCCCAATCTCGATTTCCGGGGCTTTTCCGGGCTGATCGCGGGTGGATCGGTGAGGCCAGGCGATGCCGTGCGCGTGCTGCCCTCGGGCAAGACCAGCACCATCAGCCGCATCGTCACGCTTGAGGGCGATCTCGACGAGGCGGTTGCGGGCCAGTCGGTGACATTGCGCCTCGCCGACGAGATCGACTGTTCGCGCGGCGATGTCATCGCCGCCGCGGACAACCCGCCCCAGGTAGCCGATCAGTTCGAGGCGACCATCGTGTGGATGGACGACGAGGCGATGCTGGTGGGCCGGTCCTATTGGCTCAAGCTCGGCACCCAGACCGTGTCGGTCACGGTGCAGCAGCCCAAATACACCGTCAACGTCAACACGCTTGAGCATCTTGCGTGCAAGACGCTCGAGCTCAACGCGATCGGTGTCGCCGAGATCGCCACCGACAAGCCTATCGTGTTCGAAGCCTATGCCGACAGCCGGACGCTGGGTGGGTTCGTGCTTGTCGACAAGCTCACCAACCGCACCGTGGCGGCGGGCATGCTCCACTTCTCGCTGCGCCGCGCGCAGAACGTCCACTGGCAGGCGACCGACATCACCCGCGAGGTCCATGCCGGCCTCAAGAACCAGACGCCCAAGGTGCTGTGGTTCACCGGGCTTTCCGGTTCGGGCAAGTCGACCATCGCCAACGAGGTCGAAAAGTCACTCAACCTGATGAACCGGCACACCTTCCTGCTTGATGGTGACAATGTCCGGCACGGTCTCAACCGCGACCTCGGTTTTACCGAAGCCGACCGGATCGAGAACATCCGCAGGGTCGGAGAAGTTGCCAAGCTGATGGCCGATGCCGGTCTGATCGTGCTCACCGCGTTCATCAGCCCGTTCCGCGCCGAACGCGAAATGGTACGCAAGATGCTGCCCGAGGGCGAGTTCATCGAGATCTTCGTCGATACCCCGCTCGAGGTCGCCGAGGCGCGCGACGTCAAGGGCCTCTACAAAAAGGCCCGTGCGGGCGCGCTCAAGAACTTTACCGGGATCGACAGCCCCTATGAGCCGCCCGAAGCCCCCGACATCCGCGTCAATACGGTCGCGATGACGCCTGAGGAAGCCGCCGAGCATATCATTCGCCAGCTGATGCCGCTGAAATGAGTATGACCGATGGCGACCTTGCCGCGCACCTGGCGCACACCGCAGGCCGCATCCTGCTCGACGTCAGGCAATCGGGGCTGGTGTCAGGCGCATCGCTGGGCAAGGCCGGCGACCAGACCGCGAACCAGCTGCTGGTCCATGCCCTGCGCCAGCAGCGGCCCGAGGACGGCCTGTTGTCCGAAGAGGAAAAGGACAATCTGGAGCGGCTCGCGCACCGCCGCGTGTGGATCATCGATCCGGTCGATGGCACCCGCGAATATGGCGAGGAGCGCGCCGACTGGGCGGTGCATATCGGGCTATCTATCGATGGCGTCGCCAGTATCGGTGCGGTTGCGCTGCCCGCGCTTGATGTCGTGCTGCGCAGCGACCGGCCCCAGCCGCTGGCGCCGGGCGCGCCCATTCCGCGCATGGTTGTCAGCCGAACCCGCCCCGCGAAAGAGGCGCTCGCGGTAGCCGAGACGCTGGCGGCCGAACTTCTGCCGATGGGCAGCGCGGGCGCCAAGGCGATGGCGATCGTGCGCGGCGAGGCGGAAATCTATCTGCACACCGGCGGCCAGTTCGAATGGGACAGCTGCGCCCCGGTCGCGGTCGCCGCAGCGCATGGGCTCCACGTCAGCCGCGCCGACGGAACTCCCCTCGTCTACAACCAGGCCGACACCTATATGCCCGACCTGCTGATCTGCCGCCCGGAATGGACCGAGCGGGTGCTCATGGCGATGCGCGCGCTCACCGACTGACGGTGGGCGCGCCCGGACAGCCTCAGACTGCCTGAGCCACGCTCAGGCAGTCCGGGCCTTGCCGAGCAGGTCATAAGGATCGATGCCGCGCGCACGCAGCCGGTCGTGCGCCATCCCGTAAAACGCCGCCGGGGTGATGTTCAGCCGCTTGCGGGCCTGGGCCAGCGGCTCGGCGAGCAGCGACGCGATCGACTGCTCGGAAATGCGCGGGCACGCCTTGCCCAGCCGCTTCGCCTCGCCGATCGCCTTGAACACCGGCGCATCGCTGCGCACCGTCCGGGTCATGTTGAGTGCGCCCATATAGGCGATGAAGATGTTGCCGGGCGCGGGGTTCTGGCCATAGGTGAACGCCAGCACACACTGCTCGCCCAGCGCATCGCGGCCATAGCCGGTGAGCACATGCAGCAGGTCATGCGTGTCGCGCAGCCGGTTGATGTACCATTCGATCAGGTCGCCATAGCGGCGCCCCCTCTGGAACCGGTCGTATTCCTCGACCAGTCCGGCAGCGCTCAGCCCCTCGCGCTCCATGAAATCGACATAGGCATGCGCGACGCTCCCCTTGGGCATGGCGCGCAGCCTTGCATGATCGTCGAGCAGATCGGGCAGATAGGGTTCGCTCTCGCGCAGCGCCTTGCCGAAATCGCTGTAGACGAAGGCCTTCGCCTCATCGACGAGGCCCATCCGCGGGAGGCACTGGAAGATGTGGAACACCTGCTCGGTGTCTTCCTTGTCCGCCACCAGCTTGCGGAAATGGTGCATCGCCTTGAAGGGCCGAAACTTCGGCACGGGGCGGTCGGGATGGCGAAACACGGCGTCTGTCATCATGGCACCTGATCGGCGAGTGGAGTCTGGACTTACACCTGTGTCAATATCATGCCCGCAGCGGTTTGGAAATGCCCCGCCTGCGCAGGGCCAAAGTGATCAGCGAGTGACGACATCGCGCTTCATCGGGGCAAGCTTGGAGAGGAGGCGGTTCTGCGCGGCAAAGCCGACCCGCTCATCCGCCATCGCCGCCTGCAGGTTCTCGACCAGAACATTGAGATCATCGATCTGCAACCCGAGGTCGCGGTGCGATGTCGCCATGTCACGCCCGGTATAGTCGCAGCCGGCATTGAGGATGTGGCAGAACTGCTCGAACAGCGTGCGGCGCAGCCGGACCAGATCGTGCGAGACGAAGACCTCCGCAATCCTCGGATCGACGATGGCGCGGTCGACCATGCCGTTGACGACACGGCGTATGCCTTCCTGCCCGTGAAAGGCATCGCGCATGCCGGTGCCTGCAAACGGCGCAGCGCCGGCGTGCGCATTGGATGGCTGATAGGGATCGACCGGAAGCTCCCCGGTCACCGGATCACGCTGAGGCTCGGGCTTGCCTGCGGCTTCGGCTTCGGCTTCTGGTTCGGTTTGGCTCTCGCTGGCGATGTCGGGCACGGCATCCACCGGCATTTCCTGGATGCTGGCCAGTGTGAGGGCAAAGATGAGGCTGATCATGTCCGTGGTCCTGTCCGGAATTTCAAAAGGCGGCCTGGAGCGAAAGAAACGCGCCGCGCTGCTTTTCGGCGGTCGCGACACTGCCGAGGTCGACATAGGCGGCGGTAACCGTGACGTTGCGGGTCAGGGCATAGGCAGCAAACAGGTCCACCCAGTCATCCTCGCGCGCGATGGCCAGGTTGTCGGGCTTGGTGCGATATTCGCCCCCGACCACGAACCGACGCGAGAACTGATAGGCGATCGAGCCTTCGAATTGCGGCTTGTGATTGTTCTGCGTCGCGCTGCCGAAGCCGAGCAGCCCGGCCTGGTTGGCCTTGGTGAACCGCACTGTCGCGTTGGCGAGCAGGCTGTGCGACAGGAACAGCTTGGTCGCGCTGATATAGAAATCGGTGCCATGCGGCGATGCGGCCCCGACCGCGGCGACGACCGCATCGTCGCTCGATCGTTTGTGCTGCACCCCGATGGCGATCTGCGGCATCAGCGGATCGCCATAGACGACATCGCCCGCCAGCTTCAGCTTGGCGCCGAAAACATCCTGGTTAAGCGTATATCCCCGCCCCAGGCCCAGCGCTGTTCCGATGTCGATGGTGTCGAGGTTCTGACGCGCATAGCTCAGTTCCAGCCGATCGAAAAAGCCCAGAGAGACGCCGTAGCTGGTCCAGTTGTAATCGGGCAGTTCGATGATCGTGCCGTGCGCCGACCCGCCGATGCCCTCCTGCGTCGCATTGCCCGCGATCGTGCTCCAGGTGGCCAGCCCGCCACCACCTGAACCCTCGATGGTGCTCACGCCGTTGGTCAGCAGCAGTTTGCCGCCGTTGCGCAGGTCCTGTGCATGCGCCGGAAGATTGGAAAGGGCGACAAGGCCGATCAGGCACGCAAGGGTGCGCAGAGCAGGATGAACGTTCATGACCGGCGGGTAATTCAGAACTGCCTAACCAAGAGTTAAGCATGATGCCCCCAAATTGCCGCCAAATGTAAAATATGCAGAATCACGGTTTTTGACGGCTTAAACCGTTGAGTTTCCTAACGGAAGCAGCAACTTTTTAACTCTTGCGGGCTAGCTCCGAGAGGATGACTACCCCCCGCGCCCCCTTCGTTGCCGCCCTCAGTGCCGCCGTTCTCGCCTGCCTTGCCGTGCCATCATCCCAGGCCGCAGGGCCCGCCACGCTGGCGCTCACCGTCCGGCAGGCCAGCGGTCTTCCCGTCCGCGATGCGGTGGTGATGGTGTACCCCAAGGCCGGCGCCTCCAGCGGGCCGATCCGCTTCGGTTGGAAATATGACATGGCGCAAGCGAACATCGCCTTCACCCCCGGAACGCTGATCGTCCCGGCGGGCGCCACGGTGCGCTTCCCCAACCAGGACAAGGTACGTCACAGCATCTACAGCTTCTCCAAATCGGCCAAGATCGACATCCAGCTTTATGGTCGCGACGAGACCCGCAGCCACAGCTTCGCGGTGGCCGGCAGCGTCGCGCTGGGCTGCAAGATCCACGACCAGATGCGTGGCTATGTCAAGGTGGTCGACACCCCGTATGCCGCCAAGACCGATCACAACGGCCAGGTTCGCCTCGCCCAGCTTCCCGGTGGCGCAGCTGTCGTCAAGGTCTGGCATCCCGCGCTGCGCAGCCGCACCGGCGAGCACGAGGAAGCCGTGATGCTTGCTCCAGGCCAGCCGACCACGCGCGCGATCTCGGTCGATCTGCGTACCCAGAAGTAACGCATGATGGACTCTCCCACCCTGCCGGTACGCGGACGCTTCCGTTCGCTCGCCACCCGCATCACGGTCTGGTATGGCGTGGTGATCGCGCTCACCTTCGGCGCCTTCATCATCGTCGCGACCGATGGGGTCGAGCGTTACGCCGAGAGCGTGGCCACCAAGGAAATGGCGACCAACGCCGCGACCTTCGACAAGATCCTGGAACTTCAGGCCAGGCAGATGCGGACGTCGGCGGACGTTCTGGCGGCAGATTTCGGGTTCCGCGAAGCTTTCGCACTCGACGACCAGCCGACCATCACCAGCGCGCTCGAAAGCCTGAGGGTCAGGGCGGGCGCTCCGCTGGCGATCATGATCCCGCTGCAGGGCGACTTCATCAGCACCGGCGCCCCGATGAACGCGACCGAACAGGACGCATTATGGGAGGCGGTCGATTCAGGGATCGATCGCGGCGTGTTCCAGGTGGGCGGTCGCTATCACAACGCGGTCGCCGCACCGATCCTCATCCCCGATCTGGCGGGCTGGCTGGTGCTGGCGAGGCCGCTCGATGCTGCCGCAATGCGCGAACTGGCGCGGCTCGCACCTGCAGGCATGTCAGCGCGGATCCGCGCGTCCGGCCCGCTGCCGGGCGGGATCGACCTGTCGCAGGCCAGCGGCAGGGCCCCGGTCGAAACGCGGCTCGATGGCGAACGCGTCCTCTACTGGTCGAAGCCCCTTCCCGCGCTCGACACCAGCCTCAAGCCCCGGGTGGTGCTGCGCTATGAGCTGAGCAGCGCGCTGGCCGAATACAACCCGATCAAATATCTGCTGCTGGCATTGAGCGCGGTGGGCCTGACCCTCTCGGTGCTGATCGGCGCATTCGTTTCGCGCGGGATCACCCGCCCGATCGCCACGCTGGAAAACGCCGCGCGTGAGATCAGTCGCGGGTCGCGCGATACGGTGTCGATCACCACCGATGACGAGGTCGGACGGCTTGCAGACAGCTTCAACTCGATGGTCGAATCGATCAAGGAGCGCGAGGAGCGGATCACCCATATCGCGCTGCACGACGAGCTGACCGGATTGCCCAACCGCAAGCTTTTCGCCGAGCAGCTGGAGTTCGCGCTTGGCAGGCGCGCCAGCACCCACCGCATCGCGATCATGTATTTCGATCTCGACAACTTCAAGGCGGTCAACGACACGCTGGGTCATCCCGTGGGTGACGAGCTGCTGCGCGCGGTTGCCGAACGGCTTCGTGCCAGCATGCCCGGTGCGCTGATCAGCCGCCAGGGCGGCGACGAATTTGCCATCCTGATCGACCAGATCGAACCCCATGCCAAGATCGCGCTGCTCGCGGACCGGGTCAGCGCGGTGTTCCACTCCGCCTTCCAGCTCTCCGACCACCGGCTCGAGACCAGCTCCAGCATCGGCATCGCGGTGGCGCCGGGCGATGGCGATTGCCCCGACGAGCTGATCAAGAATGCCGATCTCGCGCTCTATCGCGCGAAGAAGGAGGGCCGCAATTGCTCGTGCTTCTTCGAGCAAGCGATGGATCTCGAGGCCCGCAAGCGCCATCAGATGGAAATCGACATGCGCGAGGCGGTGCGCGAGGGGCAGTTCCTGCTGAATTACCAGCCGCTGTTCAGCCTCGAGAAAAACCGCGTCATGGGCTTCGAGGCGCTGGTCCGCTGGCAGCACCCTTTGCGTGGGCTGGTGTCACCCGCCGAGTTCATTCCGCTGGCCGAAGACACCGGCATGATCGTGCCGATTAGCGAATGGGTGCTCAACGAGGCCTGCCAGCGCGCGGGCCAATGGCCCGATGACATCCGCATCGCGGTGAACCTCTCGCCGGTGCTGTTCAAGAATGCCGGATTGCCGCTGCTGGTAATGCAGGCGCTCGACAAGGCCGGGCTCAAGCCCAACAGGCTCGAGCTCGAGGTGACCGAATCGCTGTTCATCGACAACATCGAGCGCACCACAGCTATGCTCAATGCGCTGCGCGACTGCGGGGTCCGGATCGCGCTCGACGATTTCGGCACCGGCTACAGCTCACTCAATTACCTGCGCTCTTTCCCGTTCGACAAGATCAAGATCGACAAGAGCTTCGTCGACGATCTGGCGACCGACATCAGCTCGCAGGCGATCATCGGCGCTATTACCGCGCTCGCCTCGGCGCTGGGGATGGAAACGATTGCCGAGGGCGTCGAGGACAAGGACCAGCTCGAGGCACTGCGCGCGCAGGGATGCTCGAACATCCAGGGCTATCTGTTCAGCCGTCCGGTCGGGATCGAGCTGGTCGATGCGATGATCGCCGACATGCGCTACACCCAGGCCGAGCCCAACGATGCCGCAGAGCCCGCCCGGGCCCGCCGCGTCGCCTGACCGGACTGGCCATTCCAGCCCAACCCATCAGACAGCTTTGACACGCATAATTGTCTGAGTTATTCCCAACCGCCTCGAACGTCCGCACTCTGAGCGAGCGGGCGCAGCATGGAGGATGAAGATGGCATCGCGGACAAAGCTGGGACTGATAACGGCAGCGGCCGGGCTCGCAGCGACGATGTCGCCGCTCGCGCTCGCCTCGCCCGCGCGGTTCGAGGAGTTTCGCTATGAGGGCCGCTCGCAGGAGCAGGTGACGGTGGGTCCGGGCCAATATCGCAACCCAGTGCTCTCGGGCTATTATCCCGATCCCTCGATCACCCGGGTGGGCGAGGATTACTATCTCGTCACCTCGACCTTCACTCATTTTCCCGGCCTGCCGATCTTCCATTCGCGCGATCTGGTCACCTGGAAGCAGATCGGCAACGCCATCGACCGGCCCGGCCAGCTCGACTTCACCGGGCTTCAGGTGTCAAAGGGCGTGTTCGCTCCCGACATCTCCTGGCACGATGGCACCTTCTACATCGTCGGGACCTGTGTGGGGTGCCGGGACAATTTCTTCATCACCGCCAAGAACCCCGCCGGCCCCTGGTCCGACCCGACATGGCTTCCGTTCGAAGGCATCGATCCGTCGATCCACTGGGACGGCGACAGGGCATACATCGTCAACAACCGCGCACCCGACGAGCCGCCGCGCTATGATGGCCACCGCGCGATCTGGATCCAGGAGTTCAACTGGCGGGCGGGCACCATGGTCGGCGAGAGCACGCAGCTGCTCAATGGCGGCATCGACCTGCGTACCAAGCCGATCTGGATCGAGGGACCGCACATCATCCGCAAGGACGGCTTCTACTATCTGATCGCGGCAGAAGGCGGCACCGGCGACAAGCACAGCGAAGTGGTGCTGCGATCCTCCCAACTGCGCGGGCCTTACACGCCCTATGCCGGCAACCCCATTCTCAGCCAGCGCACGCTCGATCCCAGGCGGCCCAACCCGGTGACCTCGGCAGGGCACGCCAAGTTCGTCCAGACACCCGATGGCGAATGGTGGGCGACCTTCCTCGCCACCCGGCCCTATGACGACGACACCTACAATATCGGCCGCGAGACATTCCTGCTGCCGGTGACGTGGCGCGCTGGCTGGCCACTCATTCTGCCCGATGGCGAACGCATCCCCTTTGTCGCGAAGCGCCCTGCGCTTGCCGCCGACACCCCTGCCTCGCCGCCCATGTCGGGCGACTTCGGCTATATCGACAGCTTCGATGGCCCTGCCCTCGCGCCGCAATGGTTGACGGTGCGGACGCCCAAGGCGCCTCTCCATCGGCTCGACCGCGGTGCGCTCGTGATCGGGGGCGCAGCGGCCATGGGCGACCAGGGCGGAGTGCCTGGCTTTATCGGCAGACGCCAGCAGCACCACATCGCCACCATGTCGACGGTGCTGGAATATGCCCCGGACAAGGATGGCGCCCGGGCCGGGCTGGCGGCGATGCAGTCCGATCAGTCCTTCCTCTTCTTCGGCATCACCCGCATAGAGGGCAAGCCGATGGTTGCGCTGTTCGTCCGCGACCGGGCCGACGTCGATACGCTGGTGGCCGCGCATCCCCTGGAATCGCAGGGCCCGGTCACGCTTACCATCCGCGCCGACGGCGGCAATATGGCCTTCGACTATGCGGCAGGCGGCCGGTCGCGCACGCTCAAGGCCGGTCTGGATGCCCGGTTCCTCAGCACCCGGCGGGCGCGCGGCTTCACCGGAACGCTGGTCGGCCCCTATGTCCACACCCCCTGACCCGCGCCATCTTTGTGCGATCTGATGCTACGCGCTTGACAAGCCCGCCAAAAGTATGATGGTAGCGCTATCACAAGAACAGCAAGGTGTTTTACATGGAGGGGGATCCCCAAGCTAATCGGTCGGCGATGCCCGACGACTGGATGACGGGCGTGTTCGCCGGGCGCAGGTTGACCGAGGCTGGCCCCAGCCCCTTTCTGGTCGTAGGCGGGGAGCTGTACGAAATGGCGCGGGTCGCCCCCACCATGACAGCCTTGATCGAGCGTGGCGATTTTACCGGCAATGGCGGCGAGCATCTCGGTCGCTTCGCGTTTGCAGACGAACATCTGCTCAGCCCGGTCGATCTGCAGTGCATCAAGGCGTGCGGCGTCACCTTTGCGGTCTCGGCGATCGAGCGGGTGATCGAGGAGCGCGCGCGCGGCGACTGGAACGCGGCGTCGGCGATCCGCGAGCGGCTCGAAACCCGCGTCGGCGGATCGATCCGCTCGGTCGTTCCAGGCTCGGCCGAAGCCGCCGCGCTCAAGACTGCCCTGATCGAAGACGGGCTGTGGTCGCAATATCTGGAAGTCGCGATCGGCCCCGATGCCGAGGTGTTCACCAAGGCGCCCGTGCTTGCCTCGGTCGGCGCCGATGCGGCGATCGGCATCCGCTCCGATTCCCACTGGAACAATCCCGAGCCGGAGATTGCCCTGCTGGTGAGCAGCGCCGGCATTCCGGTCGGCGCAATGCTGGGCAATGATGTCAACCTGCGCGATTTCGAGGGCCGGTCGGCGCTGCTGCTGGGCAAGGCCAAGGACAACAATGCATCGTGCGCACTCGGCCCGCTGGTGCGCCTGTTCGACACCAGCTTCACGCTCGACGACGTCCGCCAGGCCGATGTGCGCCTGACCATCACCGGCGAGGACGGCTTCGTCCTCAACGGCGAAAGCAACATGCGCGAGATCAGCCGCGACCCGCTCGATCTGGTGCGCCAGACGCTGAGCGAGCACCAGTATCCCGATGGCTTCGTGCTGTTCATGGGCACGTTGTTCGCCCCGGTCGAGGACCGCGACGAGCCCGGGCGGGGATTCACCCACAAGGTGGGCGACATCGTCGCTATCGAGAACCGCAAGCTGGGTCGGCTGGTCAACACTGTGGTGACCTCTCGCGATGCACCGCCCTGGCAGATGGGCATCGGCGCGCTGATGGCCAATCTGGCAGGCCGTGGCCTGCTGCGGGGTGCGGCATGACCAGCGCGACGATATTGCAGGCAGACCAGGTGCAGTCGGGGTTCAACTCCGCCATCTATCCCAGCCTTTCGGGCAAGCGGGTACTCGTTACCGGAGGCGCCACCGGAATCGGCGCTGCGCTGGTGGAACGGTTTGTCCAGCAGGACGCGCATGTCGCTTTCGTCGACGTCAACCATGCAGCGGGCCATGCGCTTGCCGACCGGCTGGTGGGGACGCATTTCGTCCATTGCGACCTGCGCGATATCGATGCGCTCAAGGCCTGTCTTGACGGTGTGAGGGCCGAACTGGGCGGGATCGACATCCTGCTCAACAACGCCGCCAATGACGACCGTCACACGGTGATGGAGGTGACGCCCGATTACTGGGATGACCGCATGGCCACCAATCTGCGCCACCTGTTCTTCGCCGCGCAGGGTGTGGTGCCGGCGATGCAGGCCGCTGGCGGCGGCGTGATCATCAACTTCGGGTCGATCAGCTGGCATCTGGGGCTGGCGGATCTGGTGCTGTACCAGACCGCCAAGGCCGCGATCGAGGGAATGACCCGGGGGCTGGCGCGCGATCTAGGGCGCGACAACATCCGCGTCACCACCATCGTGCCCGGCAATGTGCAGACCCCGCGCCAGGAGCAATGGTACACCCCCGAAGGCGAGGCCGAGATCGTCGCCGCACAGTGCCTGAGCGAGCGGATCCAGCCCGACGATGTCGCAGCACTGGCGCTGTTCCTCGCCTCGGACGATGCGCGGATGTGCACCGGTCACGAATACTTCGTCGATGCAGGCTGGCGCTGACATGACCGTCCAGTCGGTCCTGCCCGTCGGCGCGATGCTGGGCGAAGGGCCGGTCTGGACCGGCGATGCGCTGTGGTTCGTCGACATCAAGGGACGGGCCGTCCATCGCTTCGACCCTGGAGATGGCTCCAGCCAGGCATGGTCCGCGCCTGATCAGGTCGGCTGGGTGTTGCCTGCCGAGGCGGGCGACATGATCGCCGGGGTCAAGACCGGGTTGCACCGCTTCGATCCTGTCACCGGCAGCTTCGCGCTGCTGCACGATCCCGAGCCGGATTATCCGGGCAACCGGCTGAACGATGCCGCCACCGACCGCACCGGGCGGCTGTGGTTCGGAAGCATGGATGATGGCGAGGCGGCGATGACCGGGCGGCTGTATCGCTGCGACGGCGGCGCGTGCCGCGACACGCGCCTGCCCCCGGTTGCGATCACCAACGGCCCAGCGATCAGCGCCGATGGCCGCACGCTGTATCACACCGACACGCTGGGCAAGACCATCTGGCGCGTCGCAATTGCGGACGATGGCGCGCTGGGCGCACCCGAACGCCATATCGTGGTCGGCAAAGCTGAGGGGTATCCCGATGGATCGGTGATCGATGCCGAGGGCTGTCTGTGGGTTGCGTTCTACGGCGGATGGGGCGTGCGGCGGTACGATCCTTCGGGCCGGATGATGCGTTTTGTGCGCTTTCCGGTGGCCAATGTCACCAAGATCGCGTTTGGCGGAGCGAACCTGACAACGGCTTATGCAACGAGCGCGCGCAAGGGGTTGGATAATGCCGCGCTCGAGGCGCAGCCGCTGGCAGGTCATCTGTTTACGTTCGATCCCGGCGTTGCCGGACTGCCGGTAACCCCGGCCAAGATATAATGAGACCATAAAAAGGAGCAGGAGAGATGGCGACGGTGGCAGGGACGGCCGAAGAGCGCGTCAACATGGGGTTTATCGTCGCGATCGTTGCGGTGGCGACGATCGGCGGGTTCATGTTCGGCTATGATTCGGGGGTAATCAATGGCACCCAGAAGGGGCTGGAAAGCGCGTTCGACCTGGGCAAATTCGGCATCGGCGTCAATGTCGGCGCGATCCTGGTCGGCTCTGCCATCGGCGCCTTTGGCGCAGGACGGATGGCCGACAGCATCGGCAGGCGCGGTGTCATGCTGCTCTCGGCCGCGCTGTTCCTCGCGAGCGCGCTAATGGCCGGCGCGGCCTCGTCCTCGGTCGTCTTCATCATCGCGCGCATCATCGGCGGGCTGGGCGTGGGCGCGGCGAGCGTGATCTCGCCGGTCTATATCTCCGAGGTCACCCCCGCCAATATTCGCGGGCGGCTCTCGAGCATCCAGCAGGTGATGATCATCACCGGGCTGACCGGCGCGTTCGTCGCCAACTTCGCGCTGGCACGGCTGGCGGGAGGGTCGACCGCCGAATTCTGGATGGGCTATCCCGCCTGGCGCTGGATGTTCTGGCTGCAGGCCATCCCCGCCGCAATCTATGGCCTGGCGCTTCTGGTGATCCCCGAAAGCCCGCGTTATCTGGTAGCGCGCGGGCGCGAAGCCGATGCGCACAAGGTGCTGACCCGGCTGTTCGGACCGGCAGAGGCCGACCGCAAGGTGGTGGAAATCCGCAACAGCCTGGCCACCGACCAACACCGCGCGCGCCTGTCCGATCTGATCGACAAGGCATCGGGCAAGATCCGCCCGATCGTGTGGACCGGCATCGGCCTTGCGGTGTTCCAGCAGGCCGTGGGAATCAACGTGGTGTTCTATTACGGTGCCGCTTTGTGGGAGGCGGTCGGCTTCTCGGAGGATTATGCGCTGCAGACCAACATCCTGTCGGGCGTGCTTTCGATCGGGGCGTGCCTCGCGACGATGCTGCTGGTCGACCGGATCGGGCGCAAGCCGCTGCTGCTGTTCGGCTCGGCGGGCATGGCGGTCACGCTCGCAATCGTCGCTTATGCGTTCTCGACTGCGGTCACCGCTGCCGACGGTGCGGTCTCGCTGCCCGGCAGCAACGGCCTGATCGCCCTGATCGCCGCCAACCTCTATGTCATCTTCTTCAACCTGAGTTGGGGCCCGGTGATGTGGGTGATGCTGGGCGAGATGTTTCCGAACCAGATTCGCGGATCTGGCCTGGCGGTGGCCGGCTTTGCACAGTGGATGGCCAATGCCGCGATATCGGTGAGCTTCCCCGCGCTCGCCGCATCGCCGGGACTGGCGGTGACCTATCTGGGCTATGCGCTGTTTGCGGCGATATCCTATCTGTTCGTCCACAAGATGGTGGTCGAAACACGCGGGCGCGAGCTGGAGGATATGGAGGGCTGAAGGCCCCTCAGCCGGGCTTCCGCGCCGCCGGGCGGCGGCG
>NZ_LJHP01000036.1:0-22472 GCF_001295965.1 Blastomonas sp. AAP25 | reverse complement strand
CCCCCCCCCGGGGAAACGTCGATTTGGGGGGATATAATCACATCACATTGCCCGCCCAAGTAAAATCAGGGCAGCGCCACCAGAAATGCGGCAGAGTGTGTGTCTAAAGATACAGTGGGCTCGATGCTGCGCAAAAGCGGCCTATCGTCGGGCTGCGCGAGCGAAACCTGCACAAGCGGATTGGCCTGCGCGCCTTCGCCCGGATGCGTGGATTGAGCGGCGCCGGTGCCGGTCGCCAGGGTTCCGGCATTGCTCGAGGCAACTACACGCGGAAGCGTCGTGGGATCGGGCTCCAGGCCATCGGCGCGCACCGCCATGGCGGGAACACGCAATGCCCATGGCGATTGAAGTGCATCTGTAGCGGCGTCGCGCGGGTCGATCCGCAAGGTCAGGATTTCCGGGATCAGGATCGTGAAATTCAACCGCACCGATGCGGCCAGCGGGGCTTCCTTGCCCGTCTCGAAGTGCGAGGCGGCATATGCGGATTCGGCCAGGGCACTGGCGGCAAGCACGAGGCTGATCGCGAATGTCGTGCCCTTTTGCATGTGTCAGCTAACTGTCCCGATTTGCGTGAAAATTCACTTTGTCGTGATCGACGATTTACGTCAACGCCGGGTTCAGCATTTTGGTTGCGCGAAATGGTAAAAGCCGCCGCAACACTGGTTGCGACGGCTTAAGACCTGTAGAAATCTGGTAAACGGGCGCTGTGCGGCAGCGCGCCCTCAAGCGCGTGATTACGGCATCGAAACGCCGTAGGTCACGCGACCATTGTTGGCGTTGGCGCCACCGTAGGTGCCTGCCGCCACGACATTGTCGTTGCGATAGGTGAAGGTCCAGCGCGCATCGAGGTTGGTAACCTTTGTGCCGCTGGTGGTTGGCAGGTTGATGCTTGTCGTGCTGCCATCGACCAGGCTGGGATGGCTGAGCGCGGTTGCGGACGTGTTGGTGGTCACGCCGACGTTCATCTGCGACCACGAAATCGTGTCGCCCGCGCCGTTGCTCATCGCACCCAGGGTCGACGAGCTGAACGCGATCGTTCCGTTGTTGCCCATGACACGAGCGGTCACCTGGCCACCGGTGAGGTCGCCCCCGGTGCCGGAGATCGCGGTTCCATCACCCACATTGGCGGCAGGCACGGTGTAGACCAGATTGTCCACGGTCGTGCTGGTGGCCATCGAAGTCCCGGTGCCGACGCGAAGGTAGACAAACTTGGGAATGGTGATGGTGAAATCGAGGTTGGCCGTCGCCGTGAGCGGGCTGCTCGTACCGGTGACAAAGCGGGATTCTGCGTGCGCGGTTGCAGGCAGCATGGTGAGACCGGCGAGGCAGAAAACGACCCGGGATAGCGTTTCTTTTTTCAACGTAAGTGCTCCGACATAGGTAGTTTGAGTTGTGAGGCAAACTCGGAGCCCTAGATCGTCCCAATGTTTTAAGATCGCGTTAGCCAGCTTCGTTCAGCTTAGTGTTTCCCGGTGTTTTCGAGGTATTTTGCACCACTATGGGTCCAAAAATGGGACAGATATTTACCTTTGGGCATGCGCAATGGATTACGCAAACGTCAACTCGAGTAACACCCCGCGTACGCTTGACCATGCGCGGTGACGAGTCGACAGTCGTTGCGACAATAGGTGCCGCCGAGTCGGCTTCGAGTCGGGCGATCGGGGGCAGGGATCGGCAATGGGCACAGCAGCAAAAGCGATGACGGGGGTTGCGGTTTTTGCCGCCGGCGTCGCTGTGGCGATGGCGCTGCGCCCCGATGCTCAGGTCAGCAAGGATGCGGACACAGGGCAGCCTGCCGCCACCCCTGCAGCCTGGTCCGTTCCCGATATCGATGCGCTGCCCGATGATCCCTGGGGTCGCACCGTTCGCCACGGGCGCGATCTGATCGCCCAGACCGCCGCGGCGATCGGGCCAGAGGTGGCGGACCCTGCAAGGCGGCTGTCGGGCAACAACCTCAATTGCCAGAGCTGCCATCTGCAGGCGGGCACCCAGCAGTTTGGCCTGCCGCTGGTCGGCGTGTTCGCCGACTTTCCGCAATACAGGGGCCGGTCGGGCCGCGTGAACACCATCGAGGACCGGGTCAACGGCTGCATGACGCGCAGCATGAATGGCAAGGCGTTACCTGAAGGCGGCGAGGATATGGTGGCGATCGTCGCCTATCTCAAGTTCCTGAGCCGCGGTCGGCCGGTGGGCGCGCCGACCGAGGGGCGCGGTTCGGTCAGGCTGGCCGACCTTGCCCGCGCGGCCGATCCGGCGCGCGGCAAGGCGGTCTATGCCCAGCATTGCGCGGTCTGCCATGGCAGCGATGGCGCAGGGCAGCGTGCGGGCAGGGCCGGGGATGCGAAGGGCTATACCTATCCGCCGCTCTGGGGTGCGGATAGCTACAACAATGGCGCAGGCATGGGCAGGGTCACCACCGCTGCCGGTTTCATCCGCAGCAACATGCCGCTTGGCACCCGCTGGCAGGCGCCGGTGCTATCCGAGGAGCAGGCCTTCGACGTCGCCGCCTATATCAACAGCCAGCCGCGCCCGCAGCGCGCCGGGCTCGAGCGGGATTATCCCCGGCTCGAGGAAAAGCCGGTGGACGCGCCTTATGGCCCCTATGCCGACGATTTCTCCAGCGAGCAGCACCGCTTCGGCCCGTTTGGCCCGATGCGCAACCCCGCCAAGAGCAGCGCCAAGCCCTGATATTTGGGCGGCAGGGCACCCGCTCAACTGATTTTCTGGTCCGATGACCGGCGGCCGTGCCCGGCACGGCTTGCATCCTGCGCCAGAAATGGTAGCGCTAACGTAACGCGCGGGCCGATAGCCAGGATCCGGCAAGGCATGAGGAAGAGGAGACATTGCGATGAAACGACTGACCGGGTTGGCGCTGGGCGCCGCACTGGTGGCGCTGGCCACGACGGCGGGATGTTCAGGCGAGCAGGCTGCCCCTGCGGGCGACGCGGCAAGTCCTGCGACCGACCGGGCCAAGGCCGACCCCTCGCGTTATCTTTCGCAGCCTTTGGTCACGGAAATCTACACCGCAGACCCCTCGGCGCATGTCTGGGACGGCAAGATCTATGTCTATCCCAGCCATGACATCGACGGGCCGACCCCCGAAGACGATCTGGGCGCGCATTTCGAGATGCGCGACTACCGCGTGCTCAGCATGGACAGCATCGGCGGCAAGGTGACGACGCATCCGGTGGCGCTGGACGTCAAGGACGTGCCCTGGGCGCACAAGCAGATGTGGGCCCCCGATGCGGCGCGCAAGAACGGAACCTATTTCCTCTATTTCCCCGCCAAGGACAAACAGGGCGCATTCCGCATCGGCGTTGCGACATCGAAGTCGCCCACCGGACCGTTCAAGGCCAATCCGCAGCCGATCAAGGGCAGCTTCTCGATTGATCCTGCGGTGTTCACCGATGAGGACGGCAAATCCTATATGATCTTCGGCGGCATCTGGGGCGGGCAGCTCCAGCGCAATGTCACCGGCAGCTATGATCCCGACGGATCGAAGACCGATCTGGAAGCGCCCGACAAGCCCGCGCTTGCGCCCAAGATTGCGGCGATGGCCGATGATATGATGGAGTTCGCCGAAAAGCCGCGCGACGTCCTGATCCTCGATGCGGCGGGCAAGCCGATCCTGGGCGGCGATACCGACCGGCGATTTTTCGAAGCGGCCTGGATGCACAAATATCAGGGCAGATACTATCTGAGCTATTCCACCGGCGACACGCATTATCTCGTCTATGCCACTGGCACCTCGCCTTATGGGCCGTTCACCTATCAGGGACGTATCCTCGAGCCGGTCGAGGGTTGGACATCGCATCATTCGATCGTCGAATGGGACGGCCGCTGGTGGCTGTTCTATGCCGACACCCAGCTTTCCGGCACCACCCGGCTGCGCAACGTCAAGGTGACCGAGCTTTTCTACAACAAGGACGGCACGATCAGGACGATCAACCCGATGCTCAAATAGCCGTTGGACCCCGCGCCGACCTCAAAACCTGAAGAATCCAATCTGGAGATAGAACACATGATCAACGGTGCCATGCTGATCGGCGACACCGAGCGCCAGGCGGCCTCGCGCTTCGAGAGCCACGACCCCGCCACCGGTGCTGCGCTCGAACCCGGATTTTCCAGCGCCACGGCAGAGGATGTCGCCGAAGCGTGCGCATTGGCAGCCGCCGCTGCACCTGGCTATGCCGCAAGCGATCCCGAGAGCCGTGCGGTGTTTCTCGAGGCGATCGCGAGCGCGATCGAGGCAGTGGGCGATGATCTGATCTTGCGCGCGATGCAAGAAAGCGGCCTGCCGCGCGCGCGGCTCGAAGGCGAGCGCGGACGCACCACAGGGCAACTGCGGCTTTTCGCCAGCGTCGTGCGGCAGGGGGACTGGCTTGATGCGACGATCGACCCGGCGATGCCCGACCGGGCTCCGCTGCCACGGCCCGATCTGCGCCGGATGAACCTTCCCGTCGGCCCGGTCGCGGTGTTCGGCGCGTCCAACTTCCCGCTCGCCTTTTCAGTGGCGGGCGGTGACACCGCGTCCGCGCTCGCTGCAGGCTGCCCGGTGGTGGTCAAGGGCCACCCCGCGCACCCCGGCACCGGCGAGCTCGTCGCGCGCGCGATCCAGAGCGCGGTGACGCAATGCGGGATGCCTGCGGGCACCTTTTCCTATCTTCCGGGTGAGACCAATGCACTGGGCGCCGCCCTGGTCGGCGACCCGCGCATCAAGGCTGTGGGCTTCACGGGATCGCGCGGAGGCGGGCTGGCGCTGGTGCGCATCGCCGCCGAGCGTGCCGAACCGATCCCCGTCTATGCCGAGATGTCGAGCATCAACCCGGTGATCCTGATGCCCGCCGCGCTCGCTGCACGCGGCACCGCACTTGCCGAGGGGTTCGTCCAGTCGCTGACCATGGGGGCAGGGCAGTTCTGCACCAACCCCGGCCTGGTAATCGCGGTCGGCGGCGAGGCACTCGACGGCTTCGTCGCCGCGGCAGGCGAGGCGCTGGCGCGCAGCGCGCCTGCCACCATGCTCAGCCCCGGCATCCACGCCAGCTTCGAACAGGGCGTGGCTCTGCTTGCGCAGCATGATTCGGTCGAAACCGTGGCGCGCGGTCTGCCCTGCACCGGCGAGAACCAGGCCGTCGGCGCGCTTTTCCAGACCAGCGCGGCGCAGTTCCTCGCCGATGCGGCGCTGGGGCATGAAGTTTTCGGATCGTCCTCGGTGATCGTCCGCTGCGCCGATTTGGCAGACGTCGTCCGGGTCGTAGCCAGCCTGGAAGGTCAGTTGACCGCAACGCTGCAGCTCGACCAGGCCGACATTGCCGATGCGCGGCGCCTGTTGCCTGTGCTGGCGGACCGGGTCGGCCGTGTGCTTGCCAATGGCTGGCCGACCGGCGTCGAGGTGGCCCATGCCATGGTGCATGGCGGGCCGTTCCCCGCGACCAGCGACGGCCGCACGACATCGGTGGGCACGCTTGCGATCCACCGCTTCCTGCGGCCCGTGGCGTTCCAGAACCTGCCGCCCGAGCTTCTTCCGAATGCGATCGCCGAGACCAATCCCTGGGGTCTCGCCCGCCGCATCGATGGCATCCGCGAGGGATCGCCGCGCTAGGCGCGAGCTGCATCCCCCGGCCGGTACGCTGGCCGGGGGATGCGGACATCTTTCTAACCGGTCGTCATTGGGCTACGCACGCGTAGAACCATCAAGGGGAGGCAACCGGGTCCATGCAACGAGCGAGCAGCGTATCGCCGCGCATTCACGGGGCCATCGCCCATGACATCGGCGTGGAGATCGTCGGCGGGATCCGCAAGCCCGGCGATGTCTTCGGCGGCGAGATCGAGGCAAGCGAGGCGCTTGGCGTCTCGCGTACGGCCTATCGCGAGGCGATCCGCATCCTGGCGGCCAAGGGGCTGGTGGAGAGCCGCCCCAAGGCCGGGACCCGGGTCACCGCGCGCGACCGCTGGAATTTGCTCGATCCCGATGTGCTGGCCTGGACCTTCGAGGGTGAGCCCGACACCGAGTTCATCCTCGACCTTTTCGAACTGCGCGGCGTGATCGAACCTGCCGCAGCCGGCTTTGCCGCGCGGCGGCGTAGCCAGGCGCACCTCGATGAGATGGCAGGAGCGCTGGACGAGATGGCAAGGCTGGGACTGGCCGATCCCGAGGGCAGGGCCGCCGACCAGCGTTTCCACCGTGCGATCCTGACCGCGGCCGGCAACGATGCGCTCGCGGCGCTGGCAAGCTCAGTGGGCGCGGCCGTCAGCTGGACCACGACCTACAAGCAGCGCAACCGCGCGCTGCCGCGCGATCCCTTGCCCGATCACGTGCGGGTGCATCAGGCGATCGTCGACAAGGACCCCGTTGCCGCGCATGCCGCGATGGCCGAACTGCTGCGCCTGGCGCTGGCCGATATGGAACTGCCGCTGCGCGAGTGATCCCGCAGCCAGGTCAGCGCGCGACCGACAGGCGGTAGACCATGACGTGGCGATAAGGCATTCCCGGATCGACACGCGCCGACGCGAACTGCGGATTGTTGGGCGCGTCGGGGAATTTCTGCGGCTCAAGCGCGATGCCGTCGCCCATCCGGTAAAGCTGCCGGTTCTTGCCCGCCACCGTGCCATCGAGGAAATTGCCGGTGTAGAGCTGTATCCCCGGCTCGGTGGTCAGCACCTCGAGCACCCGCCCGGATGCAGGATGCTCCAGCCGAGCGGCGAGTTGAGGTTGCGCGGTCAGCCCCTTGTCTAGCGCGAAATTATGGTCATAGCCCCGGCCGAACAGGATCTGCTCGTCGCGCCCGTCGCGCACGCCGGATCCGGGCTGGCGCGGGGTACGGAAATCGAACGGCGTACCCTCGACCGGACGCAGCACCCCTGTAGGAATGAGCTGCGCGTCAACCGGAGTGATCGCCGATGCGGGGATCGTCAACAGGTGGCCCAGCGCGCCCTCGGGCGAGCCCTGACCCGCGAGGTTGAAAAACGCGTGGTTGGTCATGTTGATGACCGTCGGGCGGTCGGTACTGGCCTCGAACGCGATGGTGAGCGCGCCCTTGTCGTCCAGCGTATAGGTGACTTTCGCCTCGACCCTGCCCGGATAGCCCTGGTCGCCATGCTCGCTGGTCAGCGCCAGCGTGACCGAGGCTTCGGCACCCTGCGTCATCTCGACGATCCGCCAGGCCCGGGCATCGAACCCCAACGGACCGCTGTGCAGCGCGTTGGACTCGCTGTTGCGTGCAACCTCATAGGTCTTGCCGTCGATCGCAAATCGGCCGCCTGCGATGCGGTTGGCATAGCGACCGATGGTCACGCCGAAATAGCCGCCCTTGGCAGCATAATCGGCGGCATCGTCATAGCCGAGCAGCACATCGGCGGACACGCCGTCGCGATCGGGTGCGGTGAGCGACTGCAGAGTCGCACCGAAATTCAGGATGCGCGCGGAAACCTGGTTGGCGCCCGTCAGCACCACTGCCTCCAGCGGTGTCCCATCGGAGAGGGTTCCGGCAGGCGCGCGCTGGGCGGTCGCGGCAAATGCTTCGGAGGGCGGGAGCAGGGCCATCAGCAGCAGCCCTGCCTCGAAAAATCGTGCCATGCATCCTCCATCACGCCATGCTTTCGAAAACTGTTATGGTAGCGGATATACTCAGACAGTTTTTTCGGCACAAGAGCGCCGTGCGGGCGGCGGGGCGGGGATGGTCTATCGACCGGAGGCAGATAAAACGGCGTAAAATCAAGGATTCTTGTTGTCATCCTTAGCCGGCTTGTGGCTGCAGGCCTGAGCTTGACAACATCCACTTGACAGAAATAACTCGGAGTATTACCCATTGGATTGATAGCGCTACCATCAGCGTGGACCTATGGCAAAAAGCCTGGGCCGAACAAGGGGAGGATAACATGGTTTCTCGAATCGATTCAGTGCGCCTTGCGCTCTTGGGAGCTGCTGCAGTTTCCGGATTGATGACGCCCGGTCTTGCGTTCGCGCAGGCCGTGCCCAATCCGCCGGTCGCCACGGCAGAAGAAGAAATCGACCCCGCCGCTGCGGACGACACTGCTGGCGAGATCGTGGTCACCGGCTTTCGTGCCTCGCTGGAAAGCCAGACCGCCGCCAAGCGGAATTCGATCGGCTTTACCGACTCGATCTTTGCCGAAGACATCGGCAAGTTCCCCGACACCAACATCGCAGAATCGCTGAACCGCATCCCGGGCATCACCATCGGCCGCGAAGTCACCGGCGAAGGCTCGTCGGTCGCCATTCGCGGTCTTGGTACCAACTTCACCCGCGTGCTGCTCAACGGCACCCCGGTGGCGATCGCCTCGGTGCGTTTCGATGCGCAGAGCACCAACCGCGAAGTCGATCTGGACCTCATCCCGACAGAACTGTTCACCCAGCTGACCGTCGCCAAGTCGCCTACCGCAAGCCTGCTCGAAGGCGGTGCGGCAGGTACGGTCAACCTGCGTGCTGCGCGTCCGTTCGACAACCCCAAGCCCTATATCAGCTATGGCCTGCAGGGATCGAAGGTGAGCGGCGCCGACAAATGGGGCTATCGCGGCCATCTGGTGGCGAGCGCGACGTTTGGCGACTTCGGCATCCTCGTTGGCGGCGCAGCGGTGCGCAACAACTTCAATGTCGAGGGCTATGAGACCATCGGCTTTACCAACCCCAACCTGACTGCGGCCCAGCGCACCACGGGAACACGCAACGCCACTGGCGGCGGCAACTTCACCATCCCCGCCACCGTGCCTTCGCGCGCGGGCAACGGGCTGACCCCCGGCGCGGTGATCGACGAGGCGTTTTTGCTGCGCAACAATCCGGGTGCGACGATCGACCAGATCGACAACGGACTTCTTCCCCGCCTCGGCCGCCCGCGCAGCGAAAACGGCTTCCGACAGCGCTATAACGGTCTGGTCTCTATCGAATGGCGCCCTAGCGACAACTTCAATTTCTATGTCGATGGCATGTATGCCCAACGCGATACCGAGTTCACCCGCACCGCGATGAACTGGGTCGGCCGCAACGGGGCGGTCATCCCGATCAACACCACTTATGACAAGGCGGATTGCGCTGCGGGCTGCACCGTGACCGGCGGTACTTATGCCAACGCGCAGTTCTTCCTCGAATACCGTCCCTACAAGGACACGCAGGACTATTACGGCATCAATCCGGGCATCGAGTTCAAACTGAACGACTGGATCAAGGGTGACCTGCAGGCGAACTACACCAAGAGCAATTTCCGCCGCGAAAGCCCGACCTTCCTGGTGATTACGCCGCCCAACAGCGGACTGACCGTGAACTTCCAGAACGATGGCGGCATCCCGACCATCCAGTCTAGCATCGATCTCAACAACCCCGCCAATTTCGGCTGGGATGGCGGCGGCCGAGTCAATCTGAACGGCGAGGAGCGCGCCACCGAAACCAAAGGCGTGCGCGGCAGCCTGCTGTTCGGCGACGAAACCCGTTTCAGCGTCCGCGTCGGAGGTGCGTTCGACGATACCAAGCGGCGTATCACGCCGTTCGACAACACTGCATTGTGGCAGAACGCGATCTGCGGCAACGGACCCAACATCACCCTGCTGGCGCCCAACAGCGCAACGACGCCGTGCACCGGCCTCAACCAGCCGGGCACCGCGACGCCCGCCGGCTTCCCGACCTTTCCGGGCTATGGTACCAACTTCACCGCAGGCGGCGTGCCGATCCGCTATGCCGGATCGCTCATCCCCACCGCTGCAGTGCCCAGCTACCTGCTCCCCGGTGACAATGGCTATATCACCGTCGATTGGGACAAGGTGCGGCGCGACACCAATTACGACGCGCTGCTCGCCGGTGCCACCGAGACCGGATCGGGCAGCAGCGGCGCCAATGGCGGCCTTATCCGCGAAAAGGTGACCGGCGCCTTTGTCGAGGGCAACGGCATCTTCGAGATGGGTGACAACACGCTGCGATTGAACGGCGGCGTGCGTTATGTCCGCACTGAGCAGATCGTCGGTGGCCGCGTCTCGATCCCCGATCCGCGCAACAACCCAGCGGGCGCGCCGCCGGTCGCAGATGGCGGGCGCTTCCCCAACACTATCCTGTTTCCGACCACCAACACCCGCTATTCGAACTTCCTGCCCTCGCTGAGTGCCGCGTTCGACTTCGGCGGCAAGGCGGTGGCGCGTGCCTCGGTTTCGCGGACGCTGACCCGGCCCGATCCCAATGCGCTGCTTCCCGGAGCGAGCTTCATCCAGCCCTCGGCCGATATCGGCAATGTCGGCAACAATGCGCTCGATCCGTTCATCTCGGACAATATCGACCTGGGCTTCGAACTCTACACCGGCGGGGAAGGCGTGATCGCCTTTGCGGCGTTCCGCAAGTCGATCACCGGCTTCACCGTCAATGGCCTCACCAACGTGCCCTTCTCGTTCTTCGAGCAGTTCGGCATCAACGTGGACTCGCTGACCCAGGCGCAGCGCGAGGCACTGGCCGCACGCGCCCAGCCGGGCCAGGCGCTGCGCGATGTCGGCGTGGTGGTGCAGCAGCAGGTCAATGCCGATGGCAAGCTCAAGGTCAACGGTCTGGAGTTCCAGATCACGCAGCCGTTGGACTTCATCACCAAGTACATCGGCGTCACCGGCTTCGGCTTCCAGGGCAACCTGACGCTGATCGATCAGAAGGGCGAGGGCACCGGCGCACCGGCGGTGGCGATCGGCGTGGCGCCGACCACCTACACGGCGACCGGATATTACGACAAGAACGGCATCTCGGCGCGTCTCACTTATGTCTACAACGAAGGCTCGCAGAATTCGAACCCCAACCAGAACGGCATCCCGCAGGCGGCGATCTTCGGTCGCAGTTACAGCCAGCTCGATTTCTCGGGCAATGTCGATCTGGCGCAGGTTTTCGGAAACGATTATCTGCCGACCCTGGTGATCAACGCGATCAACATCACCAAGGAAGCGCAGAGCAGCTTCTTCCAGTTCCCCAACGCCACGTTCAACGAATACAATCCGGGTCGCACCATTCTGGTGGGGATCCGCGGCCGCTTCTGACCGCCCCCCACCGGAACTTCCCCTCCCATTGGACCGGTCGAGCGATCGACCGGTCCTTTTTTTTGGCGTATGGCCGCGAGTGTTTCAGGCACGCTGAAGCAACCCGCCGGCTTGAGGCCGACAAGTGCAGACGGGCTTGCCGGATGCCGCGTCAGTCGAAAAGCGAGAGCGGGACCGCGTCGGCCATCGCACGGAAGCCAGCCGGGTTGGGGTGCAGCCCGTCGCCGATATCGAAGGCGGGATTGAGATGCGCAGGCCTTGCCGGATCGCGCATCACCGCGTCGAGATCGATGACGCTGTCGAATGCGCCCGAACTGCGGATCCAGGCGTTGATCGCCTGCCGATCGGCTTCGCTGGCGGCATCGGGGTCGTAAAACGTGTTGCCCATGAACGGCAGGATGGTGGCGCCGTGCACCTTGATCCCCCTGGCATGCGCGCGTGCGATGATCTGCGCATAGGCACCGGTGATCTGGTCGACCAGCGAAGCATGATCGGCTGCGGTTGCGGTCTTCTGCCGCGCCAGCGTGCCGATATCGTTGATCCCTTCGATCACGATCAGGTGGCGGATGCCCGGCTGCGCGAGCACGTCGCGGTCGAGCCGCGCCAGCGCGTTCGGCCCCAGCCCATCGAGCAGCACGCGGTTGCCGCCGATCCCCTGGTTGATCACCGCGGCGCGGCCATCGAGCCGCCGGGCGAGGAAATCGGTCCAGCGGTCGTTGCCGTTGGTGGTGGATCCGCGCCCGTCGGTAATCGAATCGCCGAGCACCACCACGCCATCGCGCGCTTTGCAGCTGGTGACCTCGATCCCCGAGAGCAGATACCAGTGATCGACTGCGGTGGCTCCGGCGAGCATCGGTGCCCGCGCCGCATCACCGCGGACGACATAGGAGGTCGCGCGCGATCCGGGGTGCGAGGTCTGGCCGCCGGGTTCGGCCAGGACATGCACGCTGATCGCCAGGTCCTGGAACGCGCCGCCCGACCATGCGACGGGATCGCTCAGCCACTCGCCGCCCGGCGGAATGATCGCACCCGCCGCGCCGCCAAAGCTGAGCGTGCGCAGCGTCGCCGCGTCGATATCCCCGCTGGCGTTGTTCGTCGAACGCGCCAGCGTGGCCCCGCCGATGCGCAGCGGTGTCGTGCCGAAGACATTGGACAGCCGCACCCGCAGATGCGACCCCGCGATGCTCGGCCGCACTATCTGGCGCAGCGTGGCGTTGTCGAGCGCGCCAGCAGGCAACGCATTGGCCACATCGGGCAGCATCTGCGACGAGGCCCAGGCGGCCTTCCACGGGCAGGTTGCGCCTTGCGGATCGGGCGACTTGGCAGCAGCGGCCGCAGGGGGCATGGCCAGCGCCAGTGCGAGGAGAGATATTGCCGTTCGCATCACATCATCCCTGAATTGCGGCCCGTCAGGCTTAGCGGTACCGGTAGAGCTTCACGCGCTGGATCTGCCAGTCGCCAGGGAACAGGCGGATGTGCCGCCCCTGATGGGTCTGGTCGCCGTTGAGCAGCCGGCCTGGTTTCCAATTGCCCGCAGCATCGAACACGCCTTCGTGCGCGACGTCGATCCCCGCCAGCGGCTGGTCGCCGCCCACCGGCTTGAAGGTGACGGTAATGCCTTGCCCGGCGATCAGATATTCCTCCGGGCCGATCTGGATGATCATGCCGCCAAAGCCTGCGGTTTGCGGAGTGAGCGCCGGGCGCTGGATGTCCATGGTGAACGAGACGGTGAAGCGATAGTCGCCGATCACGCGCTCCTGCGGCGCAAAGTCGACGGTCTCGTCATAGGCCTGATGCGGCTTGAACCCTGCGATCCGGTCGGTGCCCTGATGCTGCAGGATGAAGGGCTTGAGCTGCTGCAGCACGCCATAGGCCTGTTCGAGCGCGCCCGGCTCCGCGTCGATCGAGTCGATCGAGAACGGGCTGAAGCCGATCGCGTCGTGCTCGGCGAGGGCATAGAACGCATTGGCCGGGACCGCGGGATTGTCCGCATTGTGCGCCTCTGGGACGAACAGCGGATTGTCGCTGCGGTCGTAGCGCGCAATGATCCGCGTGAAATTGGGGAAATAGATATCCGGAGCCAGGAAGTCGATCGACGGCGCGCCTGCCTTCCACACATCGAACAGATGGGGCAGGGGCCCGCCGCTGGGATACTCGCCCGGTGCCCGTCCGGGACGGTTTAGCGCGACGTTGACGTACATTGGCATGGCATAGCCTGCCTTGCCCGCGCGGGTGAGTTCGTCGGCAAAGCGCGCATAATGCCATGCGGTGAACACCTCGGCGGCGGCATCGCCCGGGCCGAACAGCTCTTCCCAACTGCCCTGCATCTTGGCGCCGCGCTCCAGCCACATCGCCTTCATCTCGGGCACCAGGCTGTCGCGGTTGCGCGCCAGATAGTCGGTCAGCTGGGCGGGGACCGGCTCGCGAAAGGCCGCATTGGCAGCAGGGCTGTAATCGCGCGCCACCGGGAGCATGCCGATCTCGTTTTCGACCTGAGTCATCACGACGGTGTTCTGTGCGTCATCGACCGCCTTGATATGCGCCATCAGCGCGGCAAAGGCGCGGCTGTCGGCCTTGAGCGTTTCCGCGCCAAAGGTCGACAGGATCTCGATGCCCTGCCCGCCAGGCGTTTGCGCGCGGGGGAAGCGCGCCTGATCGCGTTTCACCCACGACGGCACATAAGTCGACATGCTGTTCTTCCACGCGCCGAACCACAGGATGACCAGCTTGAGATCGTTCGCGCGCGCCGCCTTGAGCATTGCGTCGAACGACGACCAGTCATAGCGGCCTTCGACCGGTTCGATCAGCTCCCATGCCACCGGCGCCAGCACGGTATCGACATGCATCGCCTTCAGCCGCGCCCAGTGCGGCGCCATATAGTCCGCGCTCGATGCCGCCGAATTGCTGAGCTCGCCACCGATGATCAGGTGCGGCTGCCCGTTGACGATCAGCTGCGTGGCGCTGCGCTGGCGGCGCAGCTCGGGCGGATTGGCGAGGCCCGGGAGGGGCAGGGCGGCAATGGACAAGGCTGCCGAACACAGCGCGAGCTTGCGGATCATGGGATCATCCTTTCAGGGGACTGAAACGTGGCGCAGGCACCATCGGCCGAGCGAAAGATGCTGAGCAGGCGGGTCATCGGCTGCTGGCAACCTGCACGGGCGCGTAACGCGGGTTGAGGAAGTGGAACACGACCAGTGCGACCAGATAGGCCATGCCGCACGCGATAAAGAACGGTTCGTAGCTGCCGACCCGGTCGAGCAGCACGCCGAGCGACTTGGAGGCGATGAACCCGCCGCATGCGCCTGCAAACCCGCCCAGCCCGATCAGCGTGCCTTGCGCGAACCTTGGAAACTGGTCGCCCGGAAGCGCGAACAGGTTGGTCGAAAAGCCCTGATGCGCGGCGCAGGCGAGGCCGATGCAGCCCACCGCGATCCAGATATTGTCCGCCTCGATCGCGAACATCACCGGCAGCGCGAACAATGCGCAGACGAACATAGCCTGCTTGCGGGCGCGTCCGGTGGCGACGCCTTTCTTGAGCAGGTGGGAGCTGTACCAGCCGCCCGCGATCGCGCCGACATCGGCCAGAATATAGATCGCCACCAAAGGCGGGCCGAAGTTCTTGAGGTCATAGCCATATTGCTTGTTGAAGAAATCGGGCAACCAGAACAGGAAGGTCCACCACACCGGATCGATCAGGAAGCGACCGGCCATGTACGCCCACGCTTCGCGGTGGCGCAGCACGTTGAGAAAGCCGGTGCGGCCGGCATCGTCCGCGGGCTCCGCCTCGATCCAGGCGCGCTCTTCGGGCGTGACCTTGGGGTGCTGCGCGGGGTTGCGGTAGAAGCGCCACCAGACGAACAGCCAGACCAGGTTGAACAGCCCGGTAACGATGAACGCCCAGCGCCAGTCGAACGCGAGGCCAACGACGATGAACGAGACCAGCAGCGGGGTTATGATCGCACCGACATTGGCCCCCGCGTTGAAGATGCCGATCGCGAGCGCGCGTTCCTTCTTGGGGAACCATTGCGAGGCGGCGGCGAGTGCCGAGGGGAAGGTGCCCGACTCGCCCAGCGCGAGCGGGATTCGCGCGATGACGAAGCCTGTCGTCGATGTCACCAGCACCTGCGCAAAATGGCCGATCGTCCACAGCCCCATCGCCAGCAGATAGCCCGCGCGCGGGCCGATGCGGTCAATCAACCAGCCGAACGCCAGAAAGCCGATGCCATAGCAGACCTGGAAATAGCCTGAGATGTCGCCATAGCCCGAATTGGTCCAGCCATAGAGCGTCTCGAGCTGTGGCTTGAGCACGCCGAGCACCAGCCGGTCGATATAGGACAGCACCACCGCGGCAAACAGCAGCGCGCAGATGACCCAGCGTATACGGCCGCGCGGTTTGACAACCGTGGCTTCGGGGGTGGGCGGCACCTGTGTCACCAGTTGTACATCGTGCCATCTTCCAGCCGGTTCACCGGCAGGAAGGCGCGGCTGTATTCGTAACCGGCGGCGAGTTCCTCGTCGATATCGACGCCAAGGCCGGGCTCGTCACCGGGATGCATCGCGCCGTCGGCAAAGGTGTAGGCGTGCGGGAAGACCGCGTCGGTCTCGGGCGTGTGGCGCATATATTCCTGCACCCCGAAATTGGGCACCGACAGGTCGAAGTGCAAAGCTGCGGCCATGCACACCGGAGAGAGGTCGGTCGCGCCGTGGCAGCCGGTGCGGATCTGATACAGATCGGCGAGCGACGCAATGCGGCGCAAATGAGTGATGCCGCCTGCGTGTACTACGGTGGCGCGGATATAGTCGATCAACTGGTTCTGGATCAGCTCGCGGCAGTCGTGGATCGAATTGAAAATCTCGCCGACAGCCAGCGGCGCGGTTGTGTGCTGACGGATCAGCTTGAAGGCTTCCTGGTTCTCGGCAGGGGTCGCATCCTCCAGCCAGAACGGGCGATAGGGCTCAAGGTCCTTGCCCAGCCGCCCCGCCTCGATCGGGGTCAGCCGGTGGTGGATGTCGTGCAGCAGGTGCACGTCCCAGCCCAGAGCCTCGCGCGCCGCCTTGAACAGTTCGGGCACCACGCGCAGATATTTGCTGGTGTTCCAAATGTTCTCGGTGGGCAGGTCGGCATCGGCGGGTTCGTAGAAATAGCGGTCCTTGCTGACGCCATAGGTCGATGCCATTCCGGGGACGCCGCACTGCAGGCGGATCGCCTTGTAGCCCTGGCGCTGGTAGTCGAGCGCGACCGCGATCGTGTCCTCGATTGTGGTGCCATTGGCATGGCCGTAGACCATGACGTTCTCGCGGCTCGCTCCGCCGAGCACCTGGTAGACGGGGAGCCCAGCGATCTTGCCCTTGATGTCCCACAAGGCGGTGTCGACCGCGGCGATCGCGCTCATCGTCACCGGCCCGCGCCGCCAGTACGCACCCTTGTAGAGATACTGCCAGATATCCTCGATCCGATGCGCATCGCGGCCGATCAGGCAGGGGATGACGTGGTCGGTCAGATAGCTCGCGACCGAAAGTTCGCGTCCGTTGAGCGTCGCATCGCCGACGCCGGTGGTGCCGTCGTCGCAGATGATCTTGAGCGTGACGAAGTTGCGGCCCGGGCAGGTGATGATGACGCGGGCATCGACGATTTTGGGCATGGTGATCCTTAGGCGATTTCGAGGGTAACGGTTTGAAGGTTGCGGCTGTCGGGGCCGGTCATGATGTCGAACAGCCCGGGCTCGACGACCTCGCGCATCTGGTCGTTCCAGATGGCAAAAGCATCGGGTTCGAGCACAATGGCAACGGTCCTGCGCTCGCCCGGCTTGAGCGTGACTCGCTGGAAGCCTTTGAGCACCTTGATCGGCTGGGTGACCGAAGCGACCTGATCGCGGATATAGAGCTGCACGACCTCGTCGCCTTCGCGATCGCCGACGTTGGCGACATCGACCGATACGGTAACGCCGGCACCCGGTCCGATGCGTGAGGTGGAGAGACGCGGCGCGCTCAGCTCGAAGCGGGTGTAACTGAGGCCGTGGCCGAACGGGAACAGCGGGTCGGTGGTGTCGAAAAGATAACCGCGGCGTGCCGAGGGCTTGGCGTCGTAGAACACCGGCACCTGACCGACATGCCACGCGACCGTCACCGGGAGCTTGCCGCCGGGGTTCACATCGCCGAACAAGGCCGCTGCCATCGCATGGCCGCCCTGCTGGCCCATGTACCAGCACTCGAGAAGCGCATTGGCCTGTTCCGCCACCGTTGGCCAGGAGGGCGGGCGACCGTTGATCGCGATCACGACCACGGGCTTGCCGGTCGCCTTTATCGCCTCGAATAGCTCGTTCTGCTCGCCCACCAGATCAAGGCTGGTGCGGTCGCCCAGATGGTTCTTGGCAAAGCCCTCACGGCTGGTCTGCTCGGTATCGCCTATCGCCAGCAGGATGACATCGCATGTCTTCGCGACCTCGACAGCCTCGGCGATCAGCTGGCGGTTCTTTGCCGGGTCGGCGAGCAGGATCTCGTTGGCCGAGCGGTCCTCGCTCTGCGTGATGAACACGCCCTGCGCGAAAATGACCTCGGCCTGGTTCTTCAACCGCGCCTTGACGCCGTCGAGCAATGAGACGGGGTTGGTGGGCAGAGAAGAATAGCCGCCCATCCGCGCGATTGCAGCATTCGGCCCGATCACCGCAACGCGCTTGTGCGCGCCGGGATTGAGCGGCAGCGTGCCGTCGTTGGTCAGCAGCGTGATCGCCTTTTCGGCAGATGTCCGAGCGAGCGCCAGAGCTTCGGCATTGGCGGTGAGCTTGGCGGCAGCGCGAGGATCGACCGGTGCGGCCTCGAACAGCCCGGCGCGGAACTTGAGCGTCAGCATCCGGCGGCAGGCCTGATCGACCAAGGCCAGCGGAACCTTGCCAGCACGCACCTGATCACCCAGCGTGCGGAAGGCCTCGCCATCGGGCAGATCGCTGTCCACTCCGGCGATCAATGCCAGCCGTGCAGCTGCTGCCATATCGGGCGCGACATGGTGCAGCGAGGCAAGCTCGCCGATCGCGGCATAGTCGCTGACGATCAGGCCGTCGAAACCCCATTCGCCGCGCAGCACGTCGCCCAGCAGCCAGCGGTTGGCGTGGCTCGGCACGCCGTCGATCTCGTTATACGATGGCATCACGGCGGCGATCCCGGTCTGCTTCACGATCTTGCGGAAGGGCGGGAAGAAGCGCTCGCGCAATTCGCGTTCAGCGAGCGGGGCAGGGGCGACATTCTCGCCGCTTTCGGGCTGACCGTGCCCGGTCATGTGCTTGAGCGTCGCGAACACCTTGCCCGGGGCGAGGATTTTGCTGCGCCCCTGCAGCCCCAGGACGGCGGCGATGCCCATCTCGCCGCACAGATACGGGTCCTCTCCAAAGGTTTCCTCGATCCGGCCCCAGCGCGGGTCGCGGGCGATGTCCACCACCGGCGACAATGCCAGAATTCCGCCATGCGCGCGCACCTCGCGGCCGATGACCGAGCTCACCTTTTCCATCAGGTTGCGGTCGAAGGTTCCGGCGAGTGCAATCGCCTGCGGGAAGCTGGTCGCGGTCGGTGCCATGTAGCCGTGCAGGCACTCCTCGTGAAATAGGATTGGGATGCCCAGCCTAGTCGACCGCGCCCATTTTTGCGCAGCATTGATGAAGGCGATCGTGTCTGCGGGCGCGCGCCAACGCCCGGTCGGGGCGGCGATTGCCGGACCCGCCGGATTGTTGTTGGCAGTGGCCGCGCCACCCCGGTCGGAGGGGCGGGCGACCTGGCCGAATCCGTGGGGATAGGCGGCGGATGCCTTTGCCGGATCGAACGCCAGTGCATCGTCCATCACGTCGCGCTTGGTGCGCGACAGCGTGATCAGCTGCGCGACCTTTTCGTCCAGCGTCATCCGCGAGAGCAGATCGTCGACCCTGAGGTCGATAGGGGCGGCAGGGTCGCGGTAGATCGGGGTTGCCGCGCGCGCGGCCAGGGGCATCATCGCCAGCAGGGAAGCCGATGCGCTCCAGCAAAACATCTCGCGGCGGCTCAGTGTGCCGCTCGTGACTCTACCCTGGGTCAACGCTCTCTCCCTACCCGAACCGCGCAACATTTATATTGATGTTGTCGCCATGATACCGCTAACATGCACGGCACAACAACGGCTTGTCAATGCTGTTGGCCAACGTCAGTGCAAGATGCACGGCGACACGGGAGAGGATCGATGAAACTGTTCACTCTGCAGAACCCGCTCTGGGCCTGCGCCGCGCTTGTGCTGGCCAGTCCCGCCGTTGCCGATGACGGCTATCGGCTGTGGCTGGGCGAGGGGGCGACGACGCAGGCGCGCTCCGGGGTCGAGGTAAGGGGCGAATCGGAAACGCTGCGGCTGGCCGCTGACGAACTCCGGCGCAACCTACCCGCGCTGTCGGTTCCGGTCGTGGTCGCCAGAGCCGACGATGCCGCGCTCGCCGGTCTGCGGCTCGATGCCCGAAGCCTGGGCTCCGAAGGTTATGCTGTGCGGCGGGCGCAGGTGGCGGGCCGCGAGGTGCTGCTGGTTACCGGTTCGGGCGATGTCGGCGTGCTCTACGGCGCCTTTGCGCTGCTGCGGCATATCAACAGCGGCGGCGATATCGCGAACATCGACCTTGCCTCTTCGCCGCAGACGAAGCTGCGCATTCTGAACCATTGGGACAATCTCGATGGGGTGGTCGAGCGCGGCTATTCGGGCCAGTCGCTTTGGGACTGGTGGGTGCTGCCCGACTTCAAGGACCCGCGCTATGCGGATTATGCCCGCGCCAATGCCTCGATCGGCATCAACGGCACGGTGCTCAATAACGTCAACGCCAAGGCTGACAGCCTGACCGCACCCTATATCGCCAAGGCTGCAGCGTTGGCCGATGTTTTTCGCCTTTATGGCATCCGGGTCTATCTATCGGCGCGTTTTTCCGCACCGATCGAGCTCGGAGGGCTGAAAACAGCCGATCCGCGCGACCCGGCGGTGGCGGCGTGGTGGAAGGCCAAGGCGGACGAGATCTATCGCGCGATCCCCGATTTTGGTGGTTTTCTGGTCAAGGCCAACAGCGAGGGGCAGCCCGGCCCGCGCGATTATGGTGCCAGTCATGCCGATGGCGCCAACATGCTGGCGGCGGCGGTCAAACCGCATAATGGCATCGTGATGTGGCGCGCGTTCGTCTATGCCGACACCGACCCCGAAGATCGCGCCAAGCAGGCCTATACCGAGTTCAAGCCGCTCGATGGCAGCTTCGCCGACAATGTCCTGGTCCAGGTCAAGAACGGAGCGATCGATTTCCAGCCGCGCGAACCGTTCCACCCGCTTTTCGGCGCGATGCCCAGAACACCGCTGATCGCCGAGTTCCAGATCACCAAGGAGTATCTCGGCTTCGCGACGCATCTGGCCTATCTCGGCCCGCTGTTCGAGGAGGTGCTCGATGCGCAGACTGGCGTGCGGCGGGGAGAAACCGTGGCCTCGGTGGTCACCGGCAAGGCCGACGGCCATTCCCTCAGCGGGATGGCGGGGGTCGCCAATATCGGGCGCGACCGGGACTGGTCCGGGGGCACGTTCAACCAGGCCAACTGGTATGTGTTTGGGCGGATGGCCTGGGACCCTTCGCTCTCGTCAGAGGCCATAGCCCGCGAATGGGCGGCGCAGACCTTCGGCAACGATCCGGTCGTCATCGACACCGTGGTCGCGATGATGATGCGCTCGCGCGAGGCGGTGGTCGATTATACCGGGCCGCTGGGGCTGGCGCATCTGTTCGCCACCGGTCACCATTACGGGCCCGGGCCGTGGGTGTCCGATCTGGCGCGGCCCGAATGGAACCCGGTCTATTATCACCGCGCGGACAGGCAGGGGATCGGATTCGATCGCACCCGCACCGGCAGCAACGCGGTCGCGCAATATGCGCCGGTGCTTGCCAGGCGCTATGCCGACCCGAAGACCACACCGCCCGAAGAACTCTTGTGGTTCCACCATCTGCCCTGGGACTACAAGATGCCCGCTGGCAACACGCTGTGGGAGGAAATGGTGCGCCGCTATGACCGCGGCGTGGCAGAAGTGGACTCGATGCGCAGCCAATGGGCGACGCTCAGGCCACGGATTGATGCCGAGCGCTGGACCAAGACCGATGCGTTTCTGGGCGTGCAGCAGCGCGAGGCCCGGTGGTGGCGCGATGCGAGCCTGGCGTACTGGATGTCGATAAACAGCCTGCCGTTGCCCAATGGATCGGCCGCGCCGCAGCACGATCTTGAGTGGTACAGGCAGCAGAGCTTTCCGTTTGCACCGGGCAATCCCAAATAGCGCCAGAACCGGGGCTGGCCGTCATTCTTGCCATCTCGCCTTTCCGCGGCAGCGCGGCTAAAGGGCGGTTATGGATATTCGCCTGAAAGACCGTGCATGAAGGAACCTCGAGGCCCAAGGCGTCAGCGCAACGTTCCCACGATCAGCGACGTGGCGGCCCAGGCGGGGGTTTCCCCGATGACCGTGAGCCGCGTGATCAACGGCGAAAGCAACGTCCGCGATGACACCCGTCTCCGGGTGGAAGAGGCGATTGCCGCGTTGAATTATGCGCCCAATGTCGCGGCGCGAACGCTCGCCGGGGGCGACGACATCCGCATCGGTCTGCTGCATTCCAACCCGTCCTTTGCCTATCTGAGCGAGTTTCTGGTGGGCAGCCTCGATCAGGCCAGCCGCAGCAACGTGCATCTGGTGGTCGAGAAATGCGACGACGATGGCGGCGAGGCGGCTGCGGTCGATCATCTGCTGCGCGGCCGCATCGATGGCGTCGTGCTGCCGCCGCCGCTCAGCGACTCGCTGCCGATCCTGTCGGCGCTGGAAGCGCGCGGGATTCCAGTCGTTGCGGTTGCCACGGGCCGCGCCCCCGACTGGGCGCTGTCGGTAAGCATCGACGACCGCCAGGCCGCCTATGACATGACCCGGCATCTGATCCAGCTGGGCCATGTGCGTATCGGCTTCATCACCGGAAACCCCAACCAGACCGCCAGCGCCGAGCGTCTGGAGGGCTATAGGGCGGCGCTCAAGGATGCAGGGCTGACCACGGGGTCGGAGCTGGTGGCAGAGGGCATGTTCACGTACCGCTCGGGGCTGGATGCAGCCGATCTGCTGCTCGACAGCGCCGACCCGCCCACCGCGATCTTTGCTGCGAACGACGACATGGCGGCGGCGACGGTCGCCATCGCGCACCGCAAGGGGCTCGACGTTCCGGGCGACCTGACTGTGTGCGGGTTTGACGACACCGCGCTTGCCACCACCATCTGGCCCGAGCTTACCACAATCCGCCAACCGGTGATCGAAATGTCGCGCCGCGCGGTCGAACTGCTGGTGCGCACCATCCGCAACAGCAAGGCGTCTGCTGCGGACCAGCCCGCGCATGTCCTGGCCGACTACGAGCTGATCCGCAGGCAATCCGATGCGGCTCCGCGCCGCCGCCCGGCGGCGCGGAAGCCCG
>NZ_LJHP01000035.1:0-46886 GCF_001295965.1 Blastomonas sp. AAP25 | reverse complement strand
GCCCGCGGGTTCCTGCACTGGAGGCTTTCGTACGCAAGCGCCCGAAACCCTTCACATGGTCAGTCATTCCGGTGTGGCCGCAAGAGTGTCGGCTTGCGCCGAAAGCGGTCAAACGCGGTAGGTAAACCGGGCAATCGACGAGGCACCATGTTCAGCTTGAGCTGTACAATCAATGGCGACTGGGACCTGACTTTAGAGCGAGCGGGTGGTCGTGAGGCAAAATTTGAAACCCGCTTCTCCCAGCGATGAAGTTTGTGCGGTCCCTGATGACGGTCCATTTGTACAGCCAACATGATTTGGCGTTTGCGTGTACAGCGCCCGGCAAAACCCATGGCGTTTCAAATGGCATCGTCGCGTGAAAGGCGCTCGCGTTAACACGTAAGCGCAAAGGCATTGTTGATGCGAGTTGCGACCTTGCTGGCTATCTCGCGCCCATCAATGGCGCCGAAAGGCTACGGGGGAGATACCAAGGCGTTTTCTAAACTGTGCGCCAAAATGGCTAGCGCTGCTGAACCCCGTTGCTTGGGCTATTTCGGTGATGCTCATACTGCTCTGACGCAGCATTGCGGTCGCGCGCGCTATTCGCTTTTCGATGATGAACTGATGTGGAGAAACGCCGTAGCTTGAACGGAAGGCTCGCGTGAAATGGCCGGTCGACAATCCGATCAGATTCGCCAGATGATCCACTGCAATATCACTGCTCAGATGATCCTGGATGTATCCCTCAACCTTGCGTTGCGCGAACCCGACCAATCCCCCGCAATGGCTGAAATCAGGTGTTCGATCTTGCGTGAAATACCGGTCGATTAAACATTGCTGCATGGTTTCCAACAGGGGCGCGACATAGCGGTTTTCCCCGTCGGTATCGCGCAACGCCATCGCTGCGGCTTGGCCAAGCTGGGTCAGCACCGGATCCCGAAAAGGGCGGTCGAGAATCGCAGACCCGAAACCGTCCGGGATGCGGCTGGAATCCAGATAAACATGTAGCATTTCAAACGAACCATCGAGCAGCCAATCGGAGTATTCGGCAGAGCGCAACAGCACGATCGAACCTGGCGCGGCCCCGCGCCATACCGAGCGACCGTTTGCGATCTGTTCAAGATGTGCATCGCCTCGCAGCGACAAGGCAAGAATGTGACATTCATGGCCTTCAAACCGCCGGGTCTTGGGCGAATGCTGCCATAGCGCCGCCGATAGCGTGCCGCCAACGATGTCCTTGCTGCAGTGCATTGGCGATCCATCGACAAAGCGCGCCACTGCGTCGATTGTTGCCATGATGGCGTCATCTGGCGTTTTCATGTGCCTGACCCTTTCTCCATCCTCTACCACGGGCAGATTTTCTCTGCCTCATAGGCCTTCAGGCTATCTCAGAATCAGGGCGCGAGCAAATGGGCCACGCGAGGGTCTGATCGAATCCTGACAATCATATCAAATTCCGCGCATGGTCTCGCCGCCTGGTCCAATCGCCAGGCACAGGCGCGCAGGGTTGGGTCCTCAATGGCCGACCTGACGGCACCCATATATGCAGGGCGTTTGCCAGTCTATCGGGTGCGGCGCAGCCTGCCAAATCGTGTGCAGGGCGATTGATTCGGGTCGTCGATGGCGATGAGACGCCCGCCGGATCCAGCAATCCAAACACTTGTATCATAATCCGAACATGGCGGACCGCCGGAGCGCTCAGCGGCATTGATCTCCTTTGATTGGCCATGTCAGCATCCATGCCAACAAGTCGATGACCGTCCGATTGCGGATGAGATCAATGATTCAGGACGGATGGATGATGGCTAAGCCTTGCACGTGGCACGATGAGATAGATGCGCCCAAAATCCGGCGCGAGGCCGTTGCCGCAACCAGGGTTGTGTCCTGCTTCGCGGATCGGCCCAAAAGCCTGTTCGATGTTTTCACCAGAGGCTTTGCCGCAAACCCGGCTGGCACGGCCATCGTTTTCGAAGGCCAGCGCATCACCTATGCCGCGCTTGAAGAGAAGGTTCGGCGCACTGCGGATGGGCTGACATCGCTGGGCGTCGTTTCGGGCGCACGTGTGGCAATCTTGCTGGCCAACTGCCCCGAATATGTCGTGCTGACCTTCGCGCTCGCGCGATTGAATGCCATCATGGTGCCCATGAACATCAGGGAAGCCACCCCTGAGTTGGCCTATATCATCAACGACAGCCAGGCCGAACTGGTCATCGCACATGCACACCTGCAGGCGGTGCTGCCCGATGGCGGTGCGATTCCGGCGGTGCGTTCGGTTGTCCGGTTGGAGGCGGATGGATCGTCGATCCTCGATGATCTTTCCCAAAGCGCTGCGCCTGGCGGAGCCGCATCAGCCGATGAACATGACGTCGCGGTCATCCTGTACACCTCGGGGACCACCGGCAGGCCCAAGGGCGCGATGCTGTCGCATTTCAACGTAATCCACTCATTCCTTCACTACCAGACCGCGATGGAGGTCACGGCAGAGGATCGATCGATCATTGCGGTTCCGATGAGCCATGTTACCGGATTGATTGCGCTGGTGACGGTCATGATCGGATCGGGAGCAACGCTGATCATCATGGACAGCTTCAGCGCCCGTGATTTCATCGGCCTGGCTGCCAGGGAGCGGATGACCCATACGCTCATCGTTCCAGCGATGTTCAACTTGTGCCTGCTGCAGCCTGATTTTGCGACGGCTGATCTCTCGCACTGGCGGATCTCCGGCTATGGCGGCGCGATAATGCCCCAGGTGACCATCGGCCGCCTGGCCGAGCAGTTGCCACAGCTCAAGCTGATGAACTGCTATGGCGCCACCGAAACAACGTCTCCGGCGGTCATGATGCCGACCCGTTTTGCGACACAAAGGTCGCACCAGGTCGGCCTGCCGGTGCTGTGCGCCGACATCATGGTGGTGGATGCCAATGGTTGTGAAGTCATCAGCGGAGCGCCTGGAGAAATCTGGATTTCCGGCCCCATGGTCGTCAGCGGTTACTGGAATAATCCTGTGGCGACATCACGAGAATTTGTCGGCGGATACTGGCGATCCGGCGACATCGGCAGCATCGATGATCAGGGTTTTGTGCAGGTGATCGACCGGCTGAAGGACGTGATCAACCGCGGTGGATACAAGATCTATGCATCCGAGGTTGAGAACATATTGCTCGACTATGCTGGGGTTAGGGAAGCCGCTGTTATCGGCATTGCCTGCCCCGTGCTGGGGGAGCGCGCGCATGCGTACATCGTGACCGACGCGCCCATAGCCTCAGACGCGCTCAAGGCACACTGCGGCCAGCACCTTGCCGACTACAAAGTACCCGAGAGCTTCCATCACGTTGAAGCGCTGCCCCGCAACGCCAACGGGAAGGTCCTCAAGCGGACCTTGCGCGAGCTCGCCGCCGAATAACCTCATAGCCTTTGCCTGAAAGGATCATCATGCCCGATACTGTTCCGGATCTGTCAGAACTGCTCGCCAACTCCCCCAAAAATTGGGGAAAATGGGGGCCTGATGATGAGGTGGGCTCGCTCAACTACCTGACATCGGTTGAGGTGATGCGCGGCATGGCGGCGGTCAGGCAGGGCAGGGTTTTCACGCTTCAAGTGCAGATGGGCAATCCTCAGGGCGACCCGCTATGGCCGGGACGCCGCCCGGCACAGCGCGTCAACGTGCTTGATCACGGGCATTTCATGTGTGGCAAGGGGCCGAAATTCCCAGGAAACATGGAATATTGCGATGACATGATGGTCATGTACCTGCAGGGATCGACCCAGTACGACGCGCTTGGTCATGTCTGGTATGACGACCAGATCTACAACGGCTACGATGCTATGACGACCATTGGCGGCACGGCCAAGGCCGGGGTTCTGCCGATAGCCGAACGCGGCATTGTCGGCCGTGCCGTACTCATCGACATGGCGCGTTTCCGGGGCAAGGACTGCCTCGATAAAGGCGAAACATTCGATCACAATGATCTGTGCGCAGCCGCCGAGGCGCAAGGCGTCACCATTGAAAAGCGCGACATCCTGATAATTCGCACCGGCTGGATCGGGTCATTCTACAAACGTGGTGCAGACGATTTCTACAAGGACTTCATCGAGCCGGGCCTCACTTACTCGCCCGAACTGGTGCGCTGGTTCTATGAGATGGAAATCCCCAATCTGGTCACAGACACGATTGCCAATGAAGTGACGATCGATCCGGTATCGGGCGTCGCTCTGCCTTTGCACAGCGCATTGATGCGCAACCTTGGCGTGGCGTTCACCGAAATCATTCTTCCCGACGCACTGGCAGACGATTGCGCTGCCGATGGCCAATGGTCGTTCCTGTACGTCGCAGCGCCGCTCAAGGTCGTCGATGGATCGGGCGCTCCGGTCAACCCGGTGGTCATCAAGTAACTTTCAAAAAAACCAACAAGAACATCGTAAACGGGGAGGTCATCATGAACATTTCAAACAAAGCGCAATTTGCCTGCGCAGCGAGCCTTGCAGCGCTGATCTGCTTCCAGTCCACCAGTGCCGGAGCACAAGAGGCCAGTGAAACCGCACAAGCTGGCGATTTGGCTCAAGGCAACCGACTGGACGAAATTGTGGTTACAGCGCAGAAGCGGTCTGAAAACATCAATGACGTTGCCATTTCGGTGCAGGCTGCCAGCGGCGAGCAACTGATAAACCTCGGCATCACCGAAACGTCTCAACTGCAAAAGATCGTTCCGGGTTTTTCTGCCACGAAGTCCCCCTACGGAACCCCGGTGTTCACCATTCGCGGCGTGGGTTTTCAGGATACCGCCTTAGGCGCCAGCCCGACGGTCAGCACCTATGTCGATGAAGTTCCACTTCCGTTTTCGATCGAAACTGTGGGCGCGACGCTCGATTTGCAGCGGGTCGAAGTTTTGAAGGGGCCGCAGGGCACACTGTTTGGTAACAACGCAACAGGCGGCGCGATCAATTACATCGCCAACAAGCCAGGTGATGCATTTGAGGCAGGCTTTGATGCGAGCTTCGGCCGGTTTGATACGATCGATGTCCAAGGATTCGTGAGCGTTCCGCTCAGCGATACCCTTGGGATCAGGATCGCAGGCAGGGTGGTAGACAGCGGACCATGGCAAAAGAGTACGACGCGCAATGACGAACTTGGGCGACAGGACCTGCTCAACGGTCGTGTGACGCTGGCATGGGAACCGACCTCCAGCTTTCGCGCCCAGCTGACCGGTTCGGGATTCCTGGACAAATCCGAAACGCAGGCCCCGCAGCTGTTCAGGATTGTCCCGGCGAATGCGCAAACACCGCTCGCCCCTGGCTTTGTAAACTTTCCGCTGGCACCGTTCAACAATCGCGCCGCCGATTGGAGCACATGCATCAACAATTTGCCCACCGAAGCCCCTGCGGGTTGCGTACCGTTGAAGAAAGACAACTCATATTACAACGTCGCACTGCGGCTTGAATATGACGTATCTCCCGACATTACACTGACGTCGCTGACATCCTATCAGGATTTCGACCGCTTCGAGCCGGTCGACAGCGATGGGACGAGCTTCCGCAACTATGAATCGGTTCAGCAGGGGCATCTCAAGACATTCTATCAGGAACTGCGCATTTCCGGCACCTTCGGCGGCCAGGGCAACTGGATCGTCGGCGGCAACTACCAAGCGGATGACACGCTCGACTTCTTCCTGCAGAGCTATTCGGATTCTACCAGCGCCAGCATTTTCGGCCTGCGGCTTGGCCCGACGCGGCCAATCAATGACCAGCAGGTCAAGACCTATGCCGGCTTCTTCAATGTCGAATACCCTATCGGCGCGCTCACCCTGCAAGGCGGGGCGCGCTACACAAAGCAGACGCGCGATTTCTTCGGATGCGGGTCCGATGGCGGCGATGGCAGCTGGTCGACGATCTCGCAGGCGATCCAGAACCTGTTGCTCACCGGCGATCCCTTTGTCGGCAGCTCGTTTCCCGATCCGTCACGCGGGCCGGGCATCAACGCCGGTCCTGGTGGCTGCGGCACGACAGGTCCTGGACCGACCTTCGCGCCGGGGCTGACATTTGACAACCTTGATGAAGACAACATCTCCTGGCGTGCGGGTATCAAGTGGGATGCCGCCAGCGATGCGTTGGTCTATGCCAACGTCAGCCGGGGCTACAAGGCGGGCAGCTTCCCCACCGCCGCCACCGCACGATCGGTCCAGCTGATCCCTGCGGTCCAGGAATCGTTGCTGGCCTATGAAGCGGGCGTCAAGGCCGGCTTGTTCGACCGCGCGGTGCAGCTGAACGGCGCGATTTTCTATTACGATTACAAGAACAAGCAGATCCGAGGGTCCATCCTGGATTCGGTGTTCGGACCGCTCTCGGCGCTGGTCAATGTGCCCAAGTCACATATTTTTGGGTTTGAAATGTCGGTGGCCGCAAGACCGGTCGAAGGGCTGCAAATCACCGCGACGGGCAGCTACGCCAAGACGCAAATCGACGGCAACTTCAGCAACTTCAACTATCTGGGCATTCTGCAGAATTTTACAGACGAGCCGTTCCCGCTTGCACCGAAGTGGCAGGGCAGCGTGGATGCCCAGTATGATTTCCCCGTCGGCGGCAGCGCCACCGGGTTTGTCGGCGCAAATGTCACCTATCAAAGCCAGACCAACGCAGGCTTCGGCCAGCTGCCTGAACTCGATATCGATGGTTATGCCCTGCTGGATCTGCGCGCAGGCGTAGCAGTCGATAACTGGCGCTTCCAGGTCTGGGGCCGCAACGTGACCGACAAATACTACTGGATCCAGGTGTCCCGCCAGTTCGGCGATGCGCTGGTGCGCTACAGCGGCATGCCCGCAACTTACGGCGCGACAATCAGCTATCGTTTCTGATCGCGGCCCAGCCATCTGATTTTACCGGAGTTTCAGCACATGAAGAAAACTGTCCTTATCCTTGGCGCCAGCGGCGTCGTCGGCTTCAGCGCACTCGAGGAATTCCTCGAAGACCCCGATTGCACGGTCATTTCCGTCTCTCGCCGCAAACCCAGCGTACGCAGCCAGCGGTCGTTTCAGCATCATTCGGTTGACCTGAGAGACGCTGAGGCGACGAACGCCCTGTTTTCGACGATGAGCGAGGTTACGCATGTCGTGTATGCGGCACTGTACGAGAAGCCTGGGTTGATCGAGGGGTGGAGTGACAGCGAGCAGATGTCCACCAACCTGGCGATGATTCGCAATCTGATGGAACCGCTGTGCGCGGTTGCCAGCATAAAGCACATCAGCCTGCTGCAGGGCACAAAGGCCTATGGCATCCACCTGCATCCCATGCCCATTCCCGCGCGGGAAAGCGCACCGCGCGATGACCATGCCAATTTCTACTGGCTGCAGGAAGATTACATTCGTGAAAAGGCTGCATCTGCCGGCTTTGATTTCACCATCTTGCGCCCACAGCTCATCATCGGGGCGCCTTATGGCGTGGCCATGAACCTTGCGCCGATCATTGGCGCCTACGCCGCCATCTGCCGTGAACTCGGCGAACCATGCGGGTTCCCTGGCGGCGCATCCTATGTTTGGGAGGCGGTCGATGCCCGCCTGGTCGCCAAAGTGCTCAGCTGGGCGACCGAAGCGGACAACGCCAAGGGTCAGCATTTCAACGTCACCAACGGCGATGTGTTCGAATGGCGCAACCTGTGGCCTGCCATGATGGAGGTGCTGGGCGTGGACGTAGGTCCAGATAGCCCGCGATCGATGGCAGAGTATCTTCCCCACCACTCCTCGACCTGGGATGCCATCGTCGCCAAGCACGGTCTGGTCAACAATAGCATCGACCAGATCGCTGGAGAATCGCATTATTACGCTGATTTTTGTTTTGCATACGGGGCAGAAACGCCACCCTTGCCTGCCTTTGTAAGCGCAATAAAGCTGCGTCAGGCCGGTTTCCATCATGTGTGCGACACCCAAGAGATGTTCAAATACTGGCTGGGTTATTTCTTGGACCAAAAAGTGCTGCCTCCTGCAGGCTGAGGGCCACTGGATAACCAAATGTCACCGACAATCTCTGGGCGAAACGAAATCCGGTGTCGACATCCGATACAGGAACACGCTCCCCTAATCTGGAGGATAGAAGACCTGCCATGACAGTGGTTGAGGCTTTGGAAGCTGTGGATGGTGGATGCGCGCTTCTACCGCGCGTTGAAACTGATTTTGTGAACGCCAGTGCCTTCGGCACCGGCCGCATCATCCGGATTGCGTCGTAGTGAGTGGCATCGGAATCGAAGCAGCGCTTGCGATTGCGGACCGGGTCGAGCGTTTTGTTCGCAACGAGATCGTACCTTATGAGCGCGACGAGCGCCGCGATCATCACGATTGCCCAACCGACGAGTTGGTCGCCGAGATGCGTGAAAAGGCGCGGGCGGCCGGCGTGCTTACCCCCCATATTTTGGCCGACGGGCAGCACCTGTCGCAGCGTGAGACAGCGATCGTGCTCGCCAAGACCGGGTTGTCCCCCCTAGGGCCGCTCGCCTGCAACACGGCAGCTCCTGATGAGGGCAACATTTACCTTTTGGGCAAGGTCGGGAGCCCCGCACTCAACCAGAAATTCCTGAAGCCGCTCCTCGATGGAAAGGCGCGATCAGCATTCTTCATGACCGAACCGGCATCCGAAGGCGGTGCGGGCTCCGATCCCTCAATGATGCAAACGAAGTGCCATATGGATGGCAACCATTGGGTGATCAATGGCAGAAAGGCGTTCATCACCGGCGCACAGGGCGCACAGGTCGGCATCATCATGGCCAAGGCCGATGAAGGTGCGTGCATGTTTTTGGTGGATCTTCCAGACCCGGCGATCCGCATCGAGAGCATTCCCAACACCATCGACAGTTCGATGCCCGGCGGCCACGCCACGGTTGCAATCGAGAACCTGCGCGTTCCGGCTGACCAGATGCTCGGCCAAGCAGGCGAAGGCTTTCAATATGCGCAAATCCGGCTGGCACCGGCGCGGCTGTCGCACTGCATGCGCTGGCTTGGCGCCTGTATTCGCGCAAACGAGATAGCTTCCGATTACGCCAACCGCAGGCAGGCCTTCGGCAAGCCGCTGATCGACCACGAGGGCGTCGGCTTCATGCTAGCCGAAAACATGATCGATCTGAAACAGGCTGAACTGATGATCGACTGGTGCGCCGACGTGCTGGACACCGGCGCGCTGGGCACAGCAGAGAGCTCGATGGCCAAGGTCGCAGTCAGCGAGGCATTGATGCGCATTGCCGACCGCTGCGTTCAGGTGATGGGCGGCGCCGGCGTGACGAGCGACACCATTGTCGAGCAGGTGTTCCGCGAGATCCGCGCCTTCCGCATCTATGATGGCCCGACTGAAGTACACAAATGGAGTCTCGCCAAAAAGATCAAGCGCGACTGGAAGGCGGCCCAGGCATGAACGATGCTCTCATGAGCGATGCGCTGGGGCAGGATGCCAACGCCGGGACGAGCGCAGTACGCGACGCCTACCGTTTTGACGATGCGGCGCTGGCACGCTGGATGACAGACCATGTCGAAGGCTTTGCAGCGCCGATGACGGTCGCGCAGTTCAAGGGCGGACAATCCAACCCGACCTACAAGCTGATCACCCCTGCGCGCAGCTATGTACTTCGGCGCAAGCCGCCGGGGCAGGTGGTGCAGGGCGCGCACGCCGTGGACCGCGAGGCGCGGGTGCTCACCGCACTCGGCGGCGTCGGCTTCCCGGTCGCCAGGGTATACGGCCTTTGCACGGATGAAGCGGTGATCGGGAGCTGGTTTTATGTCATGGAAATGGTCGAAGGCCGCATCTTCTGGGATGCGTCCTTTCCCGGCGTTTCGCGCGAAGAGCGGCCGGCCTATTTCGATGCGATGAACGCGGTGATCGCGAAACTGCACGGCCTCGACTATCGCGCCATTGGGCTGGATGATTATGGCAAGCCGGGCAATTATTTTGCCCGCCAGATCAGCCGGTGGACACGCCAGTATGTTGAAGATACCGATGCTGGGCGCAACGATGATATGGATGCGTTGGTCAAATGGCTGCCCGCGAACATCCCCGATGGCGATGAAACCAGTATCGTCCACGGCGATTTTCGCTGCGACAACATGATCTTTCACCCCAGCGAACCACGGGTGATCGCTGTGCTCGACTGGGAATTGTCAACGCTGGGCCACCCGCTGGCGGATTTTGCCTATCACGCGATGATGTACCAGATGCCGCCGGATATCGTAGCGGGCCTCGCCGGGGCCGATCTGGCCGCGCTCAACATTCCTTCCGAAGTCGAATTTGTCGCAGCCTATTGCCGCAGGGCCGGGCGCGACTCCATCCCCGGCTGGGGCTTTTATGTCGCGTTCAATTATTTTCGGCTTGCCGCGATCTTTCATGGCATCAAGGGGCGCACGATACGTGGAACAGCTGCCTCCGCGCATGCGCAGGACCGCGCTGCAAGCTTCCCAGCTCTGGCCGCGCTTGCACGCCAGTCGATGGAGAAAGCCTACCTGTGACACGAACTCGTCGGTGTTGCGCTGAAAGGTTGGCTAAGGTTAGCTCTTATATCTGCCATGCTACCGGACTATTGCATTCTCCTTTGGAGACATCTTCCCGCCTTCAAGAACGACCGGTTTCACCGAAGCCGGTCGTTCACATTGAAGGTAGTGAACGGCGGCTACGTCCAAACATCAAACAAATTTAACAAAGTGCGATAATGTATCTTATGTTAAATCAATAACTTATCGGAACCGCTCTTGCATGGAGCAATTGGGGTTCCACCGGGCAATCAAGGCTGGCATTTTCACACCGAGTGTGGAGCAGTGACAAGTCTGAGATAAACCCATAGCCTTGATGGATCGTGAGGAAGCCGATCTCGTCGCGAACGCCCATCGACTCCTCATCCATCTGCGCCTTGGCGCGCGCAAGAGCATCGCAGGACAAATAGGTCCAACCGAGTGCCGGTTCAACAGTGGGCACTGCACGCAATCGTGACTTGGTCGCGGATGCCATGAGATCAGGCCATCCGTGAGCGTATGCGTTGATCGGCTCGTCTCACTCGCCTGACGCCAGTGCGTCGAGGAATTCTCCCATCAGATCCGCGACTCGCCGTTGACGCAGGATCCGCAAATCCCTGACCTCCTGGTTGCCGCCAACATCTGCATCGTTATCCTCGAACCGCGCGACAGCGACGGGACCATCCCGACGGTATGATTGATCGGGATCTTCATGAACGAACCGGATTTTCAGCTTCGCGAGCGCCTCCTGCACCGCATCGGCATGCGGCCCCGCCAAGGCGTCCTTGAACGCGCCGATGGCCGCGGCCAGTTCGCCCGAATGATGCTCAAGGCAGTAGACGAGATCGTGTGCGTCCTTGCGCGCGTTGCGGTGATCGAAGGCGAACGCCTTGAGGCAGGTGAAGCTGACGATGTTCGCGTAGCGCACGGTCTCGGTGGCCAGCCCGCCGCCGCCCAATAACTCGGCAGTGAGCTCGGTCTTGTCGTGCAGGTCAAACACCATCGACGCGTGCGGGATATTGAGCGCTGAGACGTTGCCCTCGGTCGGGAGCACCTTGACTTTGCCGCCACCGAGTTCGGGATGCTCGGCGAGGAATTCGAGGATCATGGTTGCGCCCGTCTCCAGACGCGCCTCCCAGCGCCAGGAGACCTTCACGCCTTTGTCGTTCGTCCCGCGATCGAACCCCATCGCATGGAGGTTCTCTTCCAGCGTGCTGTAGGCTTCCGTGTCGGTCAGGATCGCCACGTCAATGACGACATCAACGTCGCCGGTGCCGGCATGCTGGGGCACTTTGGGCGGCCGTGCGGCAACGAGGTAGCGCGGCGTCAGGCCACCCACAAGGAACACGCTGTCCTTCCAGGGTCCGAAGCCCCGGAGGAGCGTGACAAGGACACGCTCGGCTGCTTCGGTGACGCCGCCATCATAGGCGGCAAAGATGTTGGGCTTCGTCACTATCCTGCCAGTCGTTCGGCGCGAAGGTGGTCGGCCATTTCCCTGGCGCGACCTGACCCTTGCAGGAGATCGAGATAGACTTGAATCGGCGGCGCATATGTAACGCCGTCGATCCGCTCGCCAACAGCAATGTCACTCTTGCCGGTCTTCTCGATCACACCTAGGTTCCATCCCTCAGACACGGGCCGGGCATCGAGGCGCGAGAGAACCTCGCTGTAAAGGCGTCCGCCTTGGATCCGGCATCGGAGCTGGGAGATCACGGAAAGATAGGGCGCATAGGCCTGCGCGGCTGCCTCGGCCGTCACCGCATATTTGGCGCCAACGTCGTGGCATGCCTCATCGAGCCGACGCGCAATCTCGCCAGCATCGCCGCCCGGGACGTAGAAGCGCTCGATCCTAGGCTGCTTCTGATCGGCGATCAAGCGCGCCCACTCGTCGAGAATGGGGCCTCGCTCGCGCAGGCGGCGCATCTTGGCAGGCCCCGCCCCTTCCACCTCGAGCCAATCCCGCCGCTCCATCTCGGTCAGGGTCTCAGACGTCGTTGCCGGCGACACGCCGGTCTCCTCCGCCAGATCCTTGCCGCTGACCCAGTTGGGCGCGGTCTCGATGACCGCCTGGACGACGCGTGCGCGCTGGCCTTGAAAGATCGAGGCGAGGGCGCGGTCCGCTTTCTTGGGCGGGGGACGATCGATCAGGACATAGGCACCCGACGACGGGACGAAGAGCGAGCCACCGGGGTCGAAATAGCCAACCCCCTCCTGCTGGAGAATATCGCGCGCGCCCTTCGAGATTGCGGCTGCGATTAGCATCGGGACCTTCTCGCCTGATCCGTCCATACGGTCGAGATAGTCGCGGAGCTGCCAGATCTGCTGACGCACGTCGCGAGGGAATAGCTCGCGCTTGGCTTCAATCACGAGTTCGAACCGGTGGCGGTTGAGGCGCACATCGAGCAAGCCATCCGGGGAATAACGCCCACCGGATCGTTGTTCACAGAGACGCTCCTGCACCGATGCGCCGGGCAGAGCCGACACGGCACGGCTCAGCTTATCTAGCAGATCTCCTTCTTCAATCTCGAAATTTTTCATATTCGGCCACCAGTGAATAAAGTCCCTCTATCGAATATTCGACAAAAAAGCAATGTTCACTGTTCAGCAAATTTGGTCGTAGGGCCGTCCGAGCCTGTTAGCCCTTTCCAAGGGCCCGGTGAACCGAAGGGATAATCGTATAGACGGCCTCACGCTGAGCACCCCGATTGCGATGGTCGACGCAATAGCCCTGGTAATGGCGCCGCAGCAGTCCCGCGCGAACGAGGTCCGATACCGCGCGGCTCACATTGGTACGCCCGGAATGTAGCAGCCGATCGCGAACCTCGCCGGCCACGATCTGCTCTGCAGCCGTCTGGTCGGACGGCAAGGTTCCCTTGCGCTCGAGGTCGCGTCGAACCTGATCAATGACTGCGCGCCGTCGGCCATCGCGATGCGCCATCGGCAGCAAAGCATCGCTCAGCCAATCCCGGACCGGAACCGCGCGGCCATTATCTTCGACATAAGGACCGGCACTCGCAGAATGACCAGCAGCCCGCGCGATCAGGTTCAGCACCATGAAGGTGTAACGCGGCCGTGAAGACATCCGCGACAGCCGTTCCAAGACGGCGGGCAGGTCGAGAGGTTCGTCATTGGCCGACACGCCCGCAGGCGTCCTATCCACCCACTCAGTAACGGCGCGAGGCGTGACGATGTCCGCTGCGAGATCGGATCCCTCAGCTATCGCGTCCTTCGTGAAGAGATCCGGCTGGAACATGGTAGAATCCAAGCACATAGAGAACGAAAAGTGAATCCCTTTTTCGCGACAACCGTGCTTTAGTCGTCAGTGACACTTTACCCGCCGCTTCTGGGTAAAGTGTCACTGATGGCACAGGCTCAATTCGGCAGATTGACAGTATCCCTCCGGTCGACGCCGCCTTGCGGTGATCGGCTGATACTTCGAGATGGCACCGGTGCAATGAAGTTCGAGCGGCGATTGTGCGCGCTGCCACAATTCGCCTCCGCGCTGATGGACCTCAGCTAATGAGTCTCCGTCTGGCTCAAGAAGGCGACCAAATGAGGCATCTAGTGGAGGTCATCGCGCGCAACGAGCGGCGTTAGAAGTTTTCATGTTCGTCCCGACATGCAAGTGCGATTGCCCATGAATTTGCATTAAGCAGCCGCCCACGATTGATACCGTCCGTTGCGCATAGGCGCGGACCTCATCTTCAACGAATGGGGTGTTCGGATCGTGGTGGAAGGGACAGTGTAGCCGTTGATGTGGTCCAAGTCGCTATGCTGGGGCGTCAGCGGATGCCCGCTGTCGGCTCGGATCGTGGCAAGCATGTCACCCAGCCACTTCCCCTCAAGAATCTGATTGGGGAAGCGGTAACGAATATACCGCTCCAATAGCGGGCGCATCACCATCCGCATGTCGCCTGCGTCCCCGCTTCCCCCGTCGGTAAAGCCCTGCAGACGCATATGATCCTGAAGGTAGCCTTCCTTGACCTCCGGCTCAATGTCCCACAGTTCGATGGATGATCCCGCCTCGCTTGCCGAAATCTGGAAAGGCGTACAGGCCGCGCCGTGGCTCAGAGACCTCACAGCCTCGAGAAAGAACTTGTCGTGGCTGAGCACGATGACCTGGGCGGCCCTGTCCATCTCCCCGACCCGTACGATCTCCTTAGCCGTCATAGTCCGGCGGAAGTCATCTAGGCTCGTGAAGGGATCATCAAACACGACGATCTTGTCGGAGATTTCAGGGTCGCGCTTGAGCTGCGATAGGAAGAAGGCCAGCGCGAACGTGTTCTTGTCCGCTGCGATCATGCTGGCAAACTCACCCGGCGAAACCAGCCCACCGGACCTGAGCAAGGCAGAAAACTCCAGACCCAATCGGTCCAAGTTTGGGTAGCAGCACACGACAAATAATCTTAGTTGCCTTGTCCTCAAGCGAACCGCTTTGTAAGCATCATGAGCAATGGACGGGGGCTCGAATGGGAAAACGGAATCTCGCAATCGTTGGCACCCACCAAGACTATTTTGCCGATATGTATGACGAGCGAATGGGCGAAAACCCATCAGTCGTTCTCGGATGCGCATCCGAGGAAGACGCCGCCACGAGTTATTTCAAGACCGTTTTTGAAGACTCAAACGCGCTCGTCCGCGAGGCGGTCATTGGCGTATGGCTATCAACTGAAGCGCCTGAGAAGGCCATCATTTTCGATGCTTGTGCGACTTTGACCCCTTGCACGACCGCAGACGCGAGACCTGGCGAATTCGATATTGAGTTGGATGTGCGCCAACGGTCATAATATGCGGGACGCGCGCAGGCGGCGTGCGCTGCAGTCATGACCGGGCAAAACGCAGAGCATTGGTTGACAGTCGTGCGATATGCGATCAGCATTACAGCCGGTCTAACCCCCTTGCCTGTCGCCAAGCTAAATAGGTTTTGATCAATCCTTCAAACTGCCCGCGAATCCAGTGGTCAGATCGATTAAATGGCGACCGATACGACCCCTTGGAGTTCGTATGGCTATCCTACTGCCGACATCAGAGAATATTCGTCTTCTCAAAGCCACTCTCATGGGTGATTTTGAAATGCGCTCTGCGCATGCTTCTGAAGCGATTGCCGCTCTCATTGGATTTCGATCCAATGCAGCTTACCTGGCCACTTCCAATCATCTGCCCGATCTGACGGTTTACGAGGTGGATTTCGACGCATTTGAAGAGCGCTCAGTCCATCTGGGTTACGACAGAGCGTCATCCGAATTTTTGCGTTTCCTGTTCAAAGGGATCCCATGGCCCAACCCCGCTTGGAAAATGATCGACAAGCGAGATTCAGCCGCTCGCGATGCTTGGTTCTATGAGTGCCAACGCCGCAAGATACCGTTTCTGCACGTGGCAAAAGCAAGAAAACACTTCTCGGTCCATTGGGACCATATCAACTTGGATTCTGATTATGACCAGATGATCAGACATTCTGCCGACGGGGAAATGGCAAGGGTTCTGTTCCGAACCTATCAACTGGTCGCTTCTGGCCTTGAGCCTAAAAGCTTTTTCGATGGCGGGGCCTTAGTGGGGGATTTGACTGGCTTGTCTGAATCAAGCGCCCGGCAGATTGCAAATGCCTTCGCTCTCCTGCTTTTTCCTGGCAACATGCAATCTGCTTTGGCTGCATAAGAAGATATTGGAAGCTGCGGAACCAGCGGCTTCCAATACGCCACAACTCCATCAGGCCGAAATTCTGAGCTCCGTTCGCGTCGTGCAACAAGCCAGTGGTCCAAATCAGGCACGCTGCGGTGGACTTCATCATCGCCAGAAGCCGTCCTGTCTCTGGCCGTGCCGGTTGTCGTAATTCTCGCGCTGATCGTAGGCGCTCTTGCGGATACCCACCTCGACCCGCTGGCCGCCGACGTTGCGAATGTGGAGATCGCGCAGATCGACCTTGTTGCGCTGCGCCCAGTCCTTTGCCTCGCGCTCGCTGCCGAAGGTTCCTGCATCTTCGTAATCGAATGCCATTTCATGCTCTCCTTGATGTGGTGATTGACGGACTGGAAGCTTGAATTCCGAGGACTATGGCCGGGCCCTGTGCACCGGGATCACGACATCGGCGCACCGCTCCGAAGGCGAAGCCGCCCGCTGCGCCAGCAGCCTCACAAAGGTGGCCGCGATCGTGCCCACCAGAACAGCGACAAGGATCATCAGACCTATCGCCACCAACTCAGCGGCCATTTTCTGGTTATCGAGGGCAGCCCGCAGATCGGCGCATCCCTGAACCCCGTGCGTGTTGAGATCGCAGACCACGAAACTGTCCCCGCCAGCGGCACGCGCAATCTCCGAGAGTCCCGTCTCGTTCACCAGATTGGTCAGGGTCAGCTGCTGCGTGAGGTGAATCTCGAAAGTGTCTGAAGGCGACGTACCCGCTGCGGCATGGCCCATCTGTGTCACGATCCTCCTCCTATCGGCTGCGTTCGATGTTGCGTTCGGGCACTTCGAGCTGAGGCGTTGCCCGAAGGCTCGCCGGATCGATCCGCGAGACAGATGCTTGCCTGTCCTCAGGCGCCCTCAAATGATCGGGAATTGTGGGTCGGAACTCGCCAGCCTCGCGGCCGCTGCGCTTCGCCTCAACCTGCTTTTCGCCAAGGGTTTCGAGCGCGCTGGTCTTGTCTCCCGCGTTGCGGCCGATCTGCGCGAGAAGCCGGTCGCGGTCATTGGTGACGATGGTAATGTCGTCACGCACCCGGGTCATCATCACGAGCGCCAGACGCTGGTTCGACAAGTGTCGGGCTGAAGAGTGCATCTCACCGATCGCCATGTCGCGGGTGTCGCCCTGCGCCTGATGCATGTTGATCGCATAGGCCAGCCCCATGCGCTCGAGCATGCGGTCATTCTGCTTGAGTTCTACGGTCTCGCCTGCCTTGTTCTCGAGCGTGACGATCCCATCCCTGATCCCGAGGATCTTCGCCTCCTCGGACTTCATCAGCCCCCTGGCATCATCCTTTTCGGTCCAGCGGATCCTGTCGCCCTCGTAGATTGTCTCCTTGTGCTTTTCGGAGAGCCTCAAGGCATCGCGCTTGTCCGAAGGATCGATCGCCGCCGGATCGAATTTGGTCAGCTTGCCGCTTTCATCGCGCAACGTGACCCGGCCCTTCGCGTCGACGCCTTCGACATCGTACCGGCCCCGAAGAAGCCCTCCAGGGGCGCTCTGGCGCGTTACTTCGAGCAGCTGGCCCTTGCTGTAGGTTGAGGCGTAGCGCAGCTCCTCGCGCGTCGCATGGGCCGGGAGGAGCGTGGTCAGCCTCAGCCCTTCCCCCTGGATCGCCCCTTCTGCCTTGAGGCCCCGCTGGACCATCCGGTTAAGTTCGCCGCGCGCTGCACGACCCGATGAGTAGATCGCCGTGCGCTCGCGGTCCTCTGGCGACAGCTCCAGCCATTTCTGCGCGGTGACCTTGAGGTGGTCTGCGCCAGCTTCGACCACACGCTCGCCAAGCGAGGCAAAGCTTTCCTTGAACATGCCGGCGCGCGCGAGGCCAGCGGCTTCCTTCATATGCTCGGTGCGCTGCCGAAGGCTGGTGTCGATCCGGGCTATGGCGGGGTTATCGGACTGGATCAGCGAAAAGCTTTTGCCCGCCTCGATCGGCTGCAGCTGGGCCCGGTCTCCGATCATGACCAGCTTTTCAACCCCAAGCCGGTTGGCGATCGTGAGCAGGTCATTCATCGGCTTGTTCGCCACGAGCGAAGCCTCGTCCAACACCAACACTTTGCCGCGCAAGGCTTCGCGTGATGCCTCGAACTTCGGACCCGAGCCCTCAAGCGCGGGCCGCAGATGCTCATTCACAAAGGATGAGACGGTTCTTGCTGTGATACCCTGCCTGACAACCTCACCGTCCGGCCCCCGGATCGCTGTATCGCTGCGAAGATCGCTCACCATCTTGTTGGCAAAGGCGAGCCCGATCACCTCCCTTCCCTCCTGATGAGCTACGCTTGCGATTGCCGAAATGATTGTCGTCTTGCCTGCGCCTGCGACACCCTGGATCACGATCGTGCGGTCCTTGCTGGCCAGCGCCAGAGTTCCCGCGGCAATCTGCTCGGCATTGAGCTCGTGGGTGCCCGCTACTTGCCGCAAGCGCCCGGGTGCCTCGGCAGCTTCAATGATGGCCTGGCCTGCGCCCTTTCCGGCGGCGACATTGGCAAGGGTTGCCCGCTCGATTGCGACATGCTCGGGCGTGGTGAATCTCTCAGGCCGGCCATCGAGCCTGTCGCTCTTGCCCTCCAGCACCCTACCGTCGGCCACCAATACGCCGATGCGTGCTTCCACCCCGTCAGCGGTCACGCCCTTTACTCCGAGGTCGAGCGCGGTCTTGACCAGCTCGCCCCGGGTCCAGGAGGTTTCTCGTTCGCCGATGATCCTGATCGCAGAAGCGGTTGCCATCTCAGTGCGCAGCTGCGTGGGCGTCAGGGTGATCCGTTGCAGGCCACTGGTTGTCAGTGTGTCCGCTGGCCGGGTGTAGAGCTTCACGCTGTCGCGGAGCGCGCTCAGAGTCTCCTGCACCCGCTGCGGCGATCCCAATGGGCTCTCGCGCCCCTCGGAGCCGCGTTCCCGCGCCTGTTCGACCAGCGCCTTGGCATCGAACCCCAGCCCGGCAGCGCGCTTGGCCCATTCTTGCCGGAGCGCCAGCTTGTCGTCCGGATTCAGCTTGGGATCGCGGGTGCGCTTGGTGATTTCACGCAAGGCTTCTGTATCGTTTGCGCTCTTCCCGAGTTTCTCGGCCGTTGCCAGAATGGTCAGGCGACGCTGGCTGAAGGCTTCGATCACATCGCGCGCTACGCCCTTGATCTCGAACTGGCCGTGCTTGCCCGTGATCTGGGTTTCGTAGCCGAGCTTCTCGAGGTTCGTCCGCAGCGCGGCGTTGTAGATGGAGCCAAGGACTGTGTTGTTCTTCCAGATCTCTCCGTTCCACAGCGCCTTCCAGTTGCCATCCTTGTCTTGGGTCATCGCAGCAATGACAGCATGGGTATGGTTCTGCGGGTCCAGAGCCCGGCTCGTGTCGTGCTGGAACAAGGCATAGAGGAGCTTGCCTGTGACCACGCCCTCGCCATTGGCATTGCGCGAACGGTCGCGGGCCTGCGCATAGTGCTTCTCGAGATAGGCCATGGTCGCCTTGACGGCGGCCAGCTGTGCATCGAGAATCCGTTTGTCGCCGCCCAACTGCGCCAGCAGGCTGGCTGACTTCGGCATGGAGAATGTGAGGTCTATTCCCGAGCGGCGGTTTGCATTGCCATTTACAACCGTGTCATCGGGCAGTTTGCCATCAAGGACCTTTTCAAAATCGTCCTTGGCAACGGGACCAGCAAGCCCGAGCGCTTCGGCACCCTTGCCGCCCCATTCGCTGAGCTCGGCAGGGCCATCGCCGACATAGTAGTCGTCCTTGGCGAAGTAGTTTGCCGCGCCGCCTGCTGATGCGACTGATGCGACCGACAGCATCTCAGGCGTCCCCTGCCTGTTCGCGCCAGAGCATCGGCCCGGCACATGGCGCGCAAAATAGGGGGCACACATGGCAGGTCTGTCCTGCCGCGCTCATCGCCCAAGCTCCTGATCATCGTCGATGGAAGGGTCCTGTCGGCTCAGCTTTTCATTGCCGATGCCGCGCATGTTCTCTTTGGAAAGCTCGCTCTCCTGCGCGTCTGCCCTGCTGTTCTGCGCTCGCCCCTTCTGTCCTTCAATCTTCGCTTGCGCGCCGCGCTCTTCGCTGTCCCGCATGGCTAGGTTTTGCCGCTCGCGCTGGTCCTTCTTGCCCGGGCGGGTATAGCCATAGAGCTCCCCTTGCGCCGGCCTGCGCTCGAACTCCGCCCGCTCCTCTTCGTCCTCGATCTTGCGCGCCACCTCCTCTTCGGTCAGCTCGCGCTCAGGGTTGAACGGTCCCTCGATCGCCTCCCGCAACTGCTGCGCTGCCCGCTCCGCCTCACTCAGCGCCACCTCTTCGCGATCCTTGCGCTCCAGAGGCACAATGTCAGGTTGCGCGCCTTCCCTATCCCCACCCCCCAATTCCGCGATATCCCCGGACGGTGGTGTGTATTCGGCGGCGCGCATGTCGGTGACACGCTCGAAGCCCTTGGCGCGGGGTTCGTAATCCTTCCACGTCAGCCTGATGCGGGCAGCGGGGAAACCGTCAGGGAATTTCACGAACCCGTGCATGCTCGGCAGGTCGCTGATGTCGACCGGCATGACGAGTTCTTCGACGTTCGTACGGGGCGTGATCGTCGATGCGTCCCGGTTATCGTTATAACCGTAGGAATAGGCTTCATCCATGATCCGGACCTGGCGGTTGCCAATGAACTGGGAGCAGCGCCGCGAGGTCTCGGGATCGGCCGTTTTGAGGATCAGCTTGGTGCCCGCCAGCGAGGCCAGATTGGTAGCCCCGTTCTCGCCATAGGTTTCTTCAAGCTTGTCGAAGGAATGCATGCCAAGCACGAAGGCTCCGCCAAACGCGCGGGCGGTCTGAAGACCATGATCGATCGCCGGGAGACGATGCAGCGCATGGACTTCGTCGATGAGAAACCAGGTGCGCAGATCTCGGCTCCGTCCCATGTGGAACAGCGCATTGACGGCCAAGTCCATCCACAGCGTCAAAAGCGGGCGATTGAGGACCAGGTCCGGGTGCGTGGAGGTGATGAAAAGGATCGACCCTTCCTTGACCTCGGTGGTCATCCAGTTCTTGATTGAGAAGCCGGTTTCGCCCGGAGGTGGTTCGGGCAGGAAGCGGAAGACATTTGCGTTGGCGATGAAGGTCGTACGGATCGACTCTGCCATTTTGGCAGCGGCGGGTGACATCATCGGCCCTGCTATCGTGCCTTCAAGTTGAGCATGGATCGTCTTCAAATCCGATTGCATCAGGAAGTAGGAAAGCGCGCCATTTGAGCGCACGCCCATCTTGATCATTTTTACGCACATCTCGACGAACAGGGTGCGCGCCGACTTCTGCCAGAAGTCATCTTCCGCGCTATGGCCGCTGGGAACCAGCGCTGTCGCAGCGCTCATGAATTCGGCGTAATTGTCGCAGTCGTTGAAGATCGACCATGGCACGCAGCGGCGGTCCATCGGATTGAGAATGATGTCCGTTTCGGCGTCATAAAAGCTTTCGACGAAGGTGCCGGTCAGATCGAAAATGACGCAGCGATGCCCGCGTTCGCGCGCCTGCGTGACGATCTTCTTCAGCTCGGTCGTCTTGCCAGCACCGGTCGTACCGATGAACATCGCATGGCTTTGCTCAAGCCGCCAAGGAACCGGCACACCTGCCAGGCGGTAAGGCGCATGCAGACCCGCCCGGACACGGTCCTTCAACGGCTCTGCGAGGATCTCGTCGGGGTCCACTGCTGGCCGGCGCTTGCGGCACTCGCTGACATGCGCTTTCCAGTTATGACTGGTGATGGCTTGGGCCAGTTCCCTGTGTGTCACAAGAACCGCGCCGCGCTCATGCCTTTCGGTCAGAATGTCGGTGCCGCGCCGTTTCGAAAAGTCGACGAACCAGACGGTCAAGGGCACGCAGATAAAGGCTGCACCCAGACCCGCAGAAATGCTGACCTGCACAGCCTTGGCCCAAGCCCTTTCCACTGCAGGATGATAGGGCACCATGGACATGGTGCCTTGCACCATCTGACCCGATGGAAGCGTCAGGTTTACAGGCTTGTTCGGATTGAGCTGCACCCATCCCCAGGCCTCGGCGTAGAGCTTCATCAGCACGAGCTGAACCTCGTGGTTCTTGAAGGTCAAACTGACGAGTACGCACAGCAGAAGAATAGCGGTTCCGACCCAGACATAGAGGGGCATTCTGATGCCTGCCCAGGTCATCAGGATTTCATGGTGAAACAGCTGCGATCCGCGCGTGAAATTTCCTGCGTTCCGCTTCACTTTTCCGCGCGCGGAAGCGTGGGTGAGAGTGGCCGCTTTTTTGCTGAATCTGATGTCTTCAGCCATGATGCTCTCGCACGTTGGAGAGCGCCTGAGCGATCAGGTGTTCGGCATCAGCCGGATATTGCTCCTGGACGATGAGCGAGAGCGCAAGCTGGGTATGCTCGAGGATTGTAACAGCCCGCTCGGTATTGAGCGATAATCCCGCCTTCAGGAGCGGAATACCGACTTCAAGGGCAATGCGGATGGCTTCCGACCGCGATACACCGCGGCTCGTCGCAAGTTGATCGACGATGTCGATCATCCTTGGGCTGAGCGTTACACCGACGCTCTGGAACTGTTTCTTTTCCACTACCACACCTTTTCAGGCGTGGTTCGTCTATCGCAGGTTTGAGTATATAGCGCTGCATCGCGCTTGCCAAGAGACTACAAGATGCAGCCTGGTGCAGCGCTATGGTATTGGTTTTTCAATGATTTATTGAAAACCTGAGCATCCTGCAGCCGACTGCACCGCCCGAATTCTGAGCAAGATTTCAGCTAACCAATTGTGAAATTGGCAAATTATCGCTGCATCAGCCTACCGCGCAGCGGTGTACGGTGTGCATAAAACTAGGGACTTAGGCCCTGTGCTAGGTTCAGTGCCGTAGGGGGATCATTGGCTCAGTTGGTTTTCCAGTGGGAGTGTGGTCGTGAGCCGGACTAGTGAGCTGACCACAGACGTTCGGCTTGCCGTCATTGAGCGCTGTAAGACGACATTGCGACCACGTTCAATCATGTTGGGCGCCCAACCAGGACCTGCTTCGAGACGAAGTATCGCAAGAGCAGCAAGCAAAAAAATGCCTCGAACAGACCCTGCGATTGGTGCATCTTCGCATGATCTTTCAAGGCTTGGAGGAATGCGCAATGGTGTCGAAACTTGAACGCGAACGGTCTGCCCTGGCAGCAGCCGAAAAGGAGCTGGAAGAGCGCCGGCAGAAGCTTGCAGAACTTGAGCGTGAGGAAGCAGAACGAGAGCTAAATCGGCTGATCAAGAAGGTCGGTCAGGATACGGCGATTGCCCTTCTCGAGCTTGCCGTCAAAGTGAAGCCAAAGGTGGCGATTTCTGCCCTCGAAAAGCTTGGCGCGTAAGGTCTGGTTTATTTGGAGTTGGGCGGCGATGAACACCGCCCTGCCTCGTCAGAATTCATCGGCCATCTTGCCGGTCGCGGTGTAGACGATCTGGTCGATCAGGTGCATCGGCAGCTCGCCATAGTCTCCCTCCTCGATGAGGATGTAACCATCCCGGGTCTCGACGATATGGACGTCGAAGAATGTGTGGTAGGAGCGCCGCTCAGCTTCGAGCGTTTTTTCATCAAGGGCGATGATGTTGGGATTGATCTGGCGAAGCACTGAAACGTCGTCTTCGTAGCTTTCTGTTGTGTAGCACATGACCTTGCCTCCTGGCGCTCGGCGGCTCGTCCGCCATGCCATGAAACAGCGCCCCGTCAGTGTGCTGGTCACCGGAGCGAAGCGGAGGCTTGACCGCTAATTTTTCGATGGTGCGGAAGCCGGCGCAGCACGGCTTCTCGGTCGGGAAATTAGTGGTTGACCAGTATGCTGGCGGGGTGCTCATGGCGATGGTGGTGGACGTGCCTGCGGCGGGAGGCATGCGTTCCCAGCGACTTCGCGAAAGCTATGTGCCGGAATGTGGCTGTTCGGCAGTGCCGTGACCCAGGCGAAATGAAAAAAGGGCGCCGCGGCAACGTGCCGGGCACCCTTTTCCACCTCGATCCTGCAGGAGGCTGGTTGCAGATCGAGCGTTAAACATGGCGACGAGTTCAGCCGATACCCGGCTGCTCGTGAACTGCTGGCCGGATAGTCATAAGGTCCATTCGAGCAGCGGATGTTGCTCTCCACAATCGGTGGCGGCGATGAACGCGAGGCTTTCGAAGAGCGGAGTGATTCCTGCCTTGGCGAAAGCCGCATAAGTCCGGTGATCCTCGAGCGCTGTCCCAAGCTTTTGCAGGGACAGTTGGCCAGATTCTTGGCGGTGGTAGCCAAGCGAGGTGAGCACCTTTGCAGCAAGGTCGCTGCTCATTGTGATGTCACCTACCAGAGCAATGTGTTCACTCACCCGCATCGTGATCGGCGCATCGGATTGCTGGTGCTCGATCCGCAGCATTCGTCCAAGAAACTGCGCTTCCTCGACACTCCGATCATCTCCGGACGATGGTCGAAGCATGATGCGAACTCGGCGATCGCAAGCGCGTTGGCATTGATCTCGAAGTTCAGGGGCGCGGCTAGGAATTCGTCCGGGTCTGCATCGATCGTGCTGTTGCTGGTGTGCAGTCTGCGCATCAGCGCCGCCAGCTCTGACGGACGTATCGGAGCCGGTTTCGAATGGAGCCTTGTCTCGATATCCTTGACGCGGAATGTGACGAGCATCTTTGTCTCCTGTCGCTACTCGTCTCCTCCATCCCCCTCTCCTTTCTCAGGCCCTGAGCCCATGGTTGAATGCCGGCAGGTGTTTCTGGTTCAGTCCGAGAATGACCGGTCGTACCTGTGGCCAGCTGTAGCAGCAGGCCCGGCAGCGATGCCCGCAAGATGCAAAGCATCGCGCTTGGGCACGCTGCGGCGAGTTGGGCGAACGAGCGCAGCTGGAAAGTTCAGGGAGCACGATGCTCGCGTCAGCGGGCGAAGGGGGTTCGATGCCCCCAGAGCCCGCCCCTTGCGCAAAAGAAGAGCGGAAGGCCCCGGCACAAGCCGGAGCCTTCCGAAGAGCGCTCACCCGAAGGTGCGTGGCCGTACCTGCGCTTGGTCACTGATGCGGCGGATGTGCAGCGGCACCCCTGCCTGACGGAGGCGTTGTGCCAGGTTGGACTGGATGCCCGAGCCTTCACCGATGATCGCTTCAACAGGGTTCAGCTTGACGATGCTCTCGTTGCGCAGGAACGGAGCGCGGTTGCCGTGGCGTTGGTCGGGGACGAACAGGATCGTGTTGACCCCGTTCTGCTGTGCCCATGCCCCCGCCATGGCATCGACGCCCTTGCGCATGCCGGTCGTGCCCAGGACCATGTTCGGGATCCGAGCCTTGATGTCGTCGAGGATAGCCCAGATCATCGCAAAATCGTGCCAATCCTTCTGGCCACCTGACACGATCACCAGCGGGCCCTCGGGCTGGAATTGCGCTCTGCGATCCTTGGCGCGTGCTGCGAGGAAATCGCGTGCCTGCACCTGGCTTGCGGTAACCCCGTTCTTGCTGACTTGCGATCCCCGTGCGGCCGTGAAGGGGCGACCGGTTTCGACCCGGTAGACGTCCGCTGCATGATCGCGCATCGCCTCGAGCGCTTCGCGGCATCCTTGCAGCGTCTGGCAGAGCTGCTGCGTTTCCTCGAGCTCAACCGCGTAGATTTCCGAAGGATCAAAGTGGCGTGCCATTTCGCCGAGCTTCTTCGCGGCATCGTCCTCGCGACCTTCAGCAAGGCGTGCGGTCATGTGGAAGGAGTTGACCATGCCCCAGGCGAGCTGCTGCGCGAATTCTTCCATGCGCGTGTCCTTGAGGACATCGAAGATCGTTCCGATGGCCATCTCCACGGCGCGGCGCGCCATGTCGGGGTCCGGCATCTCTGCAGCGATTGGAGCCTCGATGATGTTGAGCTTGGCCAGATCGCTGTGTTCGAGAAACGCTCCGTCATAGGATTCTGTGATCCCTTCACGTGCATCGGCAAGATTGATGCGTGCCTGAGCCAGATCAGCGAACGAGTTGAAAACAGTCATAAAAGCCTCCGATTTTTGAAGTCGTCCCCACATTGGGAACAGCCAAAAACCCATCGGGCCGGACGCGCTGTGTCAGGGACGGCGAGCTCGTCTCGCCGCCGCCATGGCGGGCGTGGGGGAACCGATTTTCTGCGTGGTGGCTGGCGCGCAGCGACACAGCTTCCCCGCTGAAAATTGGGGGGACCGCGATCCTTGACTAAGGGGCGGCCGCCGATAGGTTTCGGCAGGTGTTCCTGTGTGTGTGGAAGAGACGTTCCCGCCCTCGAGCAGGTGAGACGAAGGCAGGGCCGGTCAGGCGCTTCAGCGCCACGCCGGACCGCCCCTTCGGCCCTGCGAAGGGGTTACAGCGGGAACTCCCTCTATCTTGAGAGACCGTTTGGCGGGGCTGGTCGGAAGACGACGGACCGTCAGGGACGATGCCGCGAAGCCGGCATCGCCGCCGCGCGGGCGGTGAAGGCAAGCGCAGCGACAGCCTGAGCCGATCCTTGACTGGACGGAGGATGCCGAATGACCCGCCTGCTCGCAGCAGCGCGCATTACGGTCGGAAAGCTCCGACCGCGAACGCCTTCCTGATAAGGAAAGGCGCGTTCGCGGGTAAGGGGCGCTGCCCTGCCCGCATGGGCGGCAGCGCCGGGATCGGACAAAGCAAGTCCTGCGTTCAGCGAATGAGCCCATTGTCGGAACCCGCATTGGCGCTATGTTCGGGCCATGGCTGTCTGGCAGTTTGTCATCAACCTCATCCCTGCCTCTGCGGCGCGTATCGCAGGGGTCCACGCGGCACGGATGAGCCGCGCCCAGCTCGATGAAGTTGTTCTGGCTCTCCCCATCGCAGAGGCGGATGTGCTGTTCGCGAAACTCGACATGTTGCTACCTGAGAAACCGCGTTCCTACACCGGTCTCCGGGTGTGGGGTGACGAGCCAAGCGACGACATTCAGGTGAGCTTCGACGATAAATTCATCGAAGAAATCCAGGCCCGCTTCGACGTGGCAGATATCTCATTGCCATTGATCGGCGGGGTCTGCGACGTCGCGCGGCATTTCGACTGCGTCTTTGCAACGCCGGACGGTGCGATCATTCAGCCAAACAGGGAAGCTGTGATCAGGACGGTTTTGCAATCAGACGCAGCGCATTTCGTGAAAGATCCTTCGGGCTTCATCGAAAAGGCGGCCCGTCTGGATTGGGAGGACCGATAGGGCCCATTGGCAGTGCCCGGCCACCTTCAGTGACGAGCAGGAGCCGTACTTGAAGCAGACCGGCAGCCCCCCAATTTTCAGCGGGGAGGCTGTGTCGCTGCGCGCCAGCCACTTCGTTCAACTTGCCACCGAAAGCCAAAATTCACAAAGCGACTCTATTCTAGACAGTCGCAGCAGTCGAAACGGGGAGTTGCTCACTCTCCTCCAAACCGCAATCGCACCCCCGCGTTGAGCACGAATCCTTCGAGCGGTGCCCAGGCATCGACCGTCCATTGCCCGCTCGGCGCGCGCTGCGGCCGCAGCAGCGGATCGGTGCGCGACTGGCGCACGTTCAGCAGGTTTTCGGCGTTGGCGAACAGGCTGAAGCGGCCAAGCACGATCTCGCCCAGCACGCCGAGGTGGAGATAGGGGCGCGAGCGGGTGCGGAAGGGGTTGTCTTCGAGCAGCTGACGCCCGGTGTAATAGGCTTCGATCCCGATCCGGCCCTTGCCGTGTTCCTCCCACATTCCGATCAGGCCAGCGGTGTGCTTGGGTGTAAGCGGCTGTTGCCTGCGGCCTTTGCCTGACGGATCGGGTTCGGAGCTGTCCACGAACACATAGCTGCCTGTCACCGTGAACCCATCCTGCCGCCAGCGCAGCAGCACCTCGCTGCCGCGCAGCCGCGTGGTGCCATTGATATTGACTAGCTGCACCCTGTCGGGGGCAATTGCGTCAAGCCGTGTGGCGTTGTCGATGTCTGAGGCGAACAGGGTTAGGTTCGCTTCCCATGGCCCCTTGGCATAGCCGATGTCGAGCGAGGCGGTGCTGGCGGTTTCGGCTTCAAGATCACCCAGCGGTTCGAGCCGCGATAGCCCTGCTGCATCAATCTCGTCCACGAACGGCGTGGGCGCAAAGAACCCTTGGCCAAACGAGGCACGGATCGTCCAGCGACCGGGGCGATAGAGCGCTGACACGCGCGGGCTGAACTGCGTCCCGAACTCGTCGTGGAAATCGACCCGCCCGCTCGCGGCAAGCGTGAGGTCGGGCGATGCTTGCTGCTCGATTTGCGCGAACAGGCCCGGCACATCATACGTGTAGTCGAAGGCTGGGAAGGTCTCGGAACGGAACCTGTCCGACTGGAACGCTGCGCCTGCCACCCATGCGGTTGCGCCGCTCTCGCCCGCCAAGGATGCCTCGGTGAACAGGCTGGTATGGCGGTCGTCCTCCACCACCGCACCGAACCGATGCAGATGATCCTGCCGCATGGCCGAGGCGCGCAAGGCTAGGGTGCCCAAGCCATCAATCGGTGTCCGCGCGACCAGCCCGGCGTCGAACCGGTCAGTATCCTGTGCTTGGACGAAAGCCGTGCCATCGGGGACGGTGCGACCGGGCAGCGTGCCGCCGGTTCGTTGCTCGGTCATGGCTCCTACGGTTAGGTAGAGCGAAGAGCCGTCGTCACCGTCCCACTGGAAGCGTGGGCGTGCGGTCAGCCGGTCATAGGCGGCCATGTCGAGCCAGCCATCGCCATCGAGATCCTGTCCGCTCTGCCGGTGCGCGCCTGCGGTCAGCGATAGGCCCGTGCTATCGCTGATCGGCCCTGCAACATAAGCGGTCAGATCCTGTCCGTTACGTGTGGTCGCATTAGCGAGGATATCGGCCTCGAACGCGCTGCCGGGGCGCTTGGAGATGAGGTTGATGACGCCGCCTAGCGCCGACCCTCCATAAAGCGCCGAGACCGAACCCTTGATCACTTCGACCTGCGCCAGATCGGTCGGCGGCACCTGCAAGAGGCCGAGCGACGCCGCCTGCCCGCCATAAAGCGGAAGGTTGTCGGCCAGCAGCTGGGTGTAGCGCCCCTCAAGCCCCTGTATCCGCACATTGGCAGCGCCGAGCGCGGGCGATGTCACCTGCACGCGCACGCCGCCGATCTCGTTCACCAGCATCGCAATGTTGCCGGGGCGCATCAGCGCCTTTTCCTCGATCTCCTCGCCCGCAATCACCTCGACCCGGAGCGGTTCGTCCTGCAAGCGCCGACCGAGGCGCGTGCCCTGAACGATGATTGCACTTTCCTCCTCTTCTGCCTCCTGATCCTGAGCAGTGCCTTCAGCGGGCTGCGCTGCTTCCTCAGGCATTGCCTGCGCAATGACAGGCACAGGCGCAACAAGGATGCCGGCTGCGCCTAGCAGCAGTGATGCTCGAAGGTGGTGGATCACGGGAGGTCTTTCTGTCGGATGGCGGCCGCAGGAGCGCCGCCTTGGATGTTCAATTGGACGTGCGATCAAGGATCGCGCGAAGGTCGAGCGGAATATCCATCGGGGCAAAGGCGCTTACAGTGCTGCGCCCGGTGTTGCCGAGTGGCAGCCTTCCGGTGAGATTGCCGAGCGGCGCTAGCGCGAGCCGCAAAAGCTGCCCCGCCGCTTCAGGCCAATTACGTAGCCGGACGGCAAAGACGAGCATCTTCCAATGCGACACGCAATGCGCGCCAAGCCGCGTCTGGGCAAGGATGTGCGCCCGGCCCAGATGGTGCCATGCCAGCGGGACATCACCCCGCTGCACAGCAGCCGCCTGCATCCGATATTCTGCCGCGAGTGCTGCGGAGATAGTCTGCACTCTCTGCGGGTCGGTGGTGCGCCAAGTCATGCCTTGCTCCTTGCCACTGGCGAGTCGCAGGGGCATATGCACCTTGTAGCCACTACAAGGTCAAGTGATGCGTATCGGCGAATTGGCTCAGGCCACCGGCACCAAGGCAGAAACGATCCGCTATTTCGAGCGCGAGGGCATCCTGCCGCCCGCTGATCGGACGGACAGCAATTACCGCGACTACTCGCCTGCGCATCTCGCCACGCTGACCTTCATCCGCCGGGCGCGAGAGCTGGGCTTTGGCATGGCGCAGGTGCGCCAGTTGCTTGCCCTATCCGACCGGGCCGACAAGCCATGTGACAATGTCGACTTGATGGTGCAGGATCAGCTTGCCGAAGTGGAGCGCAAGATTGCCGACCTTGTCGCCTTGCGGGATGAGCTGGCCCACATGCTGGGTTCCTGCGAGGGGGAGCGGATTGGCGAATGCCGTGTGGTCGAAAGCCTTGCAGGGCGGCGATAGCAGGCATCATACGCGGCCAGCCAGCGATGTGCTGCCAAGGTCAGTCCGAGTTCCGGCGGAACACACACCAGATGAATTTCTGCGCTAATCCCCACGGGGTCAGGTGCTCTTCGCGCCAATCGTCCAACAGCGTGAATTCGCTACCAAGCGCAGCGGCAAGGCTTGCGGCATCGTGACGCTGCACTGTTAGCCCGCTGCATTTTTCCGGCCCGTCAGGCGCAAAGGTGGCGATGATGACCAGCGCGTCGGGTGCTGTTCCGGAAAGCAGTGCATCGCGATACGCTGCCTGCTGCGCCGGCTCCGTCAGAAAATGGAACACCGCCCGGTCGTGCCATACGCCATAGCGGCGCGATGGTTGCCATCGGGTGATGTCGGCAACCTCCCATTGGACGCTCGCTGCCGCCTCGCCCAACCGGGCCTTAGCCGCCGCGAGTGCAGGTGCGGCGATATCGACCACCGTCACATCAGCCCATCCGCGCGCCAGCAAGGCATCGATTAGATTGGAAGCGCCGCCGCCGATATCGATAAAGGGCGATGAAACCGGCACAGCAAAGCGATCGAGCACGGCAAGCGATGCGCGCGGTTCACTCTGGAACCAGCTAACCTCGCTGGGGGCCTTTTCCGTGTAGACCTGGTCCCAGTGCTCCTTCGGGTGGTCGGTCAAAGCGCAGTATCCTTCAGAATTGGTCTCGGTGGGCTCTACACACGGCAAAAGCCGCAAGCAGCCGATCATAACCTAATGGGGGATCAACCCGTTGGCCACTTTCAAACCAAGCTGCACGGCGTTAGGCATCGCAACCGCTGGAGGGCGAACATTTCTGCCGTTCACCTTCCCACCCACAAACGGTCACTAGGCAAGCGCGAAGCATCGCCCAAAAGCCGACATGCAAGGTGAACGGGCGTCTCTTCGAGACGTCGTCACTGGGAACGGCTCCCGCAGGAGCCGCGGTCCGACAGGCCGGGTTGGCCGCGCGCCGAGGCGGCGGCAGTTGTCGCCGACCGTGCGGGCGGCAAGCCGGTCGCGAGCGGCGGGACCGAGAGCCGGCGGGGCCACCAAGAACGCAAGGTCCGGGCGCGGCCCGAGCCGCTTGAATGCCCCGCTCATCATGCCGCTGGCGAACTTCCGACGGAAGGTAATCGGCATGTGGCGGTTCCTTCAGGTTTCGGCCTTACTATGGCGCATCTTATTGTCGGTCAGGATGGATTTTTCTGGCCGATGAGGCTGTGGCGAGTTTGGCCGGTCGGGAGAAGCGAGGGGCGACGCCTGCGCGCCGCCCCTGCCGGTCAGAGAAACTCGACGTTCTCGGCGATGATCTCGCAGCCATAGCGGTCATTGCCTTCGGCGTCCTGCCAGCGCGAGTAGTGGATGCGGCCCGTCACGGCGAGCTGGTCACCCTTGGCCTTGTGCTGGCGCAGCGGGAGCCCGAGGCCATTGAAGACGGTGATCTTGTGGAATTCGGCATCCTTGACCGGGTAGCCGGTTTCCGGATCCTTCTGGACCTTGCCGTCGCGGATGACGGGACGTTCGGTCACGAGGATGAGTTCGGTGATGCGGGTGTCGCTGCGGTCGCGGGCAACGGGATCCTTGGCGAGACGGCCGACGAGGTTGACGATGTTCATTTCAAGAGCCTCCTTGGTGCCGACGGCTCGTCCGCCGGTGCCCTTATCGAGCCTCGGCGGGAGAGCTGGGACACCGCGCGCATTTGCGCGCGGGAAACCTCAGAAAGCGAGGTGGTGCGGGCAGCCCGGCTTGCCGGGCAACACGGCTCGCATTTCTGCAGGTTGGCCCTAAGCTCGACCAGAGAGGCAGGGGCACTGGGCGGCGGACGTGCGGTTGGCACAGGGGCTCATTGCGCGCCTGAACATCAACTTCGCTGCGTACCGGCTTGCTGTCGACGGTGATGATCGCAAGATCGATCGCCCGTCCTCGCCGATTTCGGTGAGCGAATAGTCCCCTTGCCGCAGTCGTCCGGAATGTCCGACCTTGGCTACCTGGGGTGCTGATCCGCAAGGTTGGCGCCACTGGCTTGGCGGTGATGCACGATCAGACAAGGCCCCAAGGGGGCTGCCTGTCTCCGCGTTGCGGCAATCAATCGCGATCGACGGCAGCGGCGCCCCAGGCTGCGATGGCGTCGATGATCTTTGCCGTGAACCGCGGTGGGAGTCGTCCGGCAATGTACCCGGGCTGCGTCATCAGGGGTCTGATGTCAAACCCGGGCCAGGTGAACCAGTTGAATTCCGAAACGACAATGGCGCTGCCCGGAACGAGCCCGGCTGCGCGTGCGATCTCATCGGGGATTGCGATAGCGTTCTTGCGCCCCTCGCCCTTGGTCGTGATCGCGGCGACCAGATAGCGCGAGCCTTCCACACCCACGACGACGACGAAGCGTTCCTTGACGCCTTCGTCGCGGCCCCGTCTCTGCTCTTCCTCGAAGAGATAGACGTATCGGAGGATATGGCCTGCGGCGGGGCGGTCAGTCTTCCCAGCGGTCATTGGCGAGTTCGCTGTCCGAGGGCCGTGCATTGGCGAAAGCTTGGCGGTCGGCTTCGGTCATGTCGGACGAAGCGACAGCTTCGATATTCATGTGATCTGCGATCATACCGCGGGCTGCCTGTTCAAGATGGCGGAAATACTCGCTATCTGCGATCACATGCCGCTCGCGGCCATGGCTGGTGAGGACGACCGGCTGCTTGGTTGCGAGATCAAGGAACTCGCCGGTGTTGTTGTGAAACCGGGTCAGGGGAATCCTGGGGTGCTCATTCGCCGTCGCTGGCATGGTGGTATCTCCTCTTGGCGCCAAAATAGCAATTATTGCCAAAATAGCAAGATTTCTGTGGCGACGCTTGCCGCGCTAGCCGTCTACCTCTGTCGCCAGCAGGTCAGACAGCAACGGGACGAGGCCCGCATCAATCGCAAAGCCCAGAGTCCTTGCGAGGCGGCAGGCTCGAGCGATTGACCCGTCTGGAACATCGAGCGCCTTTTCAATGTGCCCAAGGGTTTCGCCAGCGCCGGGCTCACAGACCGTGTGAAGCTTGCCCGGCTCGGCGGTGATAGCAAAGGGCCAAGTCATCGCGACACCGACAACCCCTTCATCGAGAATGAGCAGAGTATCGCCAGCAGCGATAGTCTCGTCGGTCTGCACGGCGTCATAGGCATTGCCTGTCGATGCGAAGGCATGGATCCGCCAGGCGCTGAAGGCGAAGCGTTCGCTGTCGCTCAGCATGGCACGGCCCCTTCGGGAAAGGCGCGCTGCGCCGCTTCCGGAAAGGCTGCGGTGAGGTTGCGATGGATCGGCCCGGAGGACTCCGGAAAGAATGCGCCGGTGCTGCTCGGCCGTGTGATCCGCAGCGCGCTTGCGACGGCATCCACGACGAAACCCGCAAGCTGATCGCTGGCTGTCAGCTGGCCGAATTCAGGCGGTGCGAACCCGGCCTGATGCCCGAAGGCGATGCCGGTCTCGAGGGCCTCAAGATAGCTGGCATGGCTGCCATCGTCCTGCTCATTATCGATGCGCGCCTCGACCGTCCGGTAGGTTCCGAAATCATGGGCATTGGCCTTGGTCCGAAGGATGATTCCGGCGGGCGGAGGCCCAGCCACCGCGATCAGCGCGGCCCTGTAGAGCATGGCTTCCGCGGTATTCACGAGGTCGAAGTTCGGGGTGTGGCCGATCTGCGCGCAGTCTTCGTTCGTGGGGGTCCCGCCAAGATCGAGAGTCCAGTTTGTATGTGCCATTCAAGCCTCCTTTGCTCGAACGGAACCTCCCCCTTCTCTTTTGCTGGCCGTGTTCCCGCAGCAGTTCTGTGGAGCCCGACAGCAGGCTGCAAAAGAAAAGGCCCGCCCGCGACACATGCGCGGACGGACCTTCCTGGTGTGACCGGCGCGGGTCGCGGCACCGGTCAGGACCCCCAGTCATTGGGGCTGGTGACAATCAGGCATCAACGCTTTCGCGCGCCTTGGTCTTGGCTGCAGGCTTGGGCGCGGTGCTCTCGCCCAGACCGTCGCCGGTGGCAGCGGCGCTGTCAACGCTGCGGTCGCTGGCCGGTTCGTCGCCGGTGGCGGTGAGCGGCGGCAGGGCGCCTTCGCTCTCGCTGCCGAAGCCGTCGAGCGAGGCCTTGGGCTTCGAACGGCGCCAGGCGACATTGAAGCTGCCGTCGTTCTGCTGGAACATGGCGACCGGGATCGGCGCCGAGAGGCTGGGATCGTCGATCTGGCCCGACAGGAAGCATTCACCGGTCTCGTTCGACGAGTATTCCCACAGCGCGCCGATCTTGACCCAGCTGCGGCGGTCCGCCGAGAGCGCCATGAGGTCGAACTTGGGTGCGCGCTCGTTGGTGGATTCGAAGGCCCGCAGAGCAACAGTTGCGCTGAAGGTCAGGGTGGTGATGCGGCCGATGTGAACGCCTTCTGCGTTGGCCTTGAGGGTGCCGATGTTCATGTCACATTCTCCTGATGCTGTCCGAACCCCTTGTCCGGAACACCTTCTCCCATCCCCCCTCTCCTCCGGGCCCTTGGCCCGGCCCGTGCGCCAGCCACCGCAGGCGCGCGTCATCCTGTCCAGCCCGGAGGGCTGAGGAGCCTCGATGAATGGTCTGGAGCTGAACCGGCCCTGCTTCGAGCCATGCGCGGTCCTTACCGAGCTAAGCTTCGGGCTCGGATCTGTCCTTGATCTGGCTGAGACGCGCCATGAAGGCCTTGGCTTCGAGCTGATTGGGTCCATCGCGCATGGCGAGACATGCCATCCTGTCGATCTCAAGCTGTGCGGCAAGACTTGCCTCGATCTGGCAGTAGGGCTCCAGCACACGGATTGCGTCAACCGCGCGGGGCAGCTCGCCTAAGGCAGTGCCCACCCACACGAGTTCGGTCTCCTCGCCGTCCTCGTCAGGGGCGCTCAGAACCTGCGCAAAATAAGTCTGCAACGGGCGGTCCCACCCGACATAAGCGCTTGCCGCCGCGATCCCGTCACGAAGCGGTACTTTGTGTCTGCTCATGCGCTTTTTACCTCCCCATCAGGTTTGGACGGCTGCCGGGTGACGCAGCGATATGCCTGTCGCTCACAATGATCAGTAGTCCGCTGGCCGCATCAGCGTGACCACGCGCCGTGTCATCGCTGGATTGGCAGGATCCTCTGACCCGAACGCCAGTTCGGTGTCGTAATAATCGAATTTCATCAGCACCTTGATGCCATCGACATCCATGCTTGCAAAGTCCCGCTCGGGCGAATCCGGGGCGAAGGTGCAATGGCGCAGAGCGGCCATCAACCGAGCCTGTGCCATCATGCTGTCTGCCACCGTGTCGCCGCCGAGTTCTGCAAGCAGACCGGAGGTCATCACGATGCGGGCCGTTCGGTCACGGCCGTGACGCGCTGCATCATTGAGCTGTGCGATGCGCTCGGTGCGTTGCCGTGCGCAAGAGATGTCGGATGTGTCATGCATTGGAGGTCTCGTCCCGATCCAAGAGGCAACAAGCGGACAGCTGAACATCGATCGCGGTCCCGGGGGCGACGGTAATGGCAACCTGCCGGTCCTTGGGAATGACCCACAGGATGCCGGCGAGCGTGTCGCGGATACGCGCCGCGATGGCCTCGTCCTCGCCGAGCAGCACCCGGGCCGCGAGCTCGCGCGCATCGCGCAAGAAGTGCTCGTGCTGGGTGTCCCAGGAGTCGGCCTCGCTGTCGTCGCTCGCGCAGAAACAGACGTTCTCGATGAGATCGACCAGCGTTTCGGGGGTCAGCGCCGGACCCGGCACATAAGCGATGCGGATCTGATCAACACCGCTGTACCAGCCATCCTCGCCCACGACGAAGGCCACATCTGCCGGGATCCGTTCCTCGCGCTGCGTTTCGCTGGAGCGGTGGAAGACACAGAACCGCAGTTCGATCGTCTCGGCACGCACATGGTCATCGAGCGGCGGGAAGCTGCCGTTTTCGGCGATGACGTGATCGCGCCCTCCGGCTCCAACATAGAAGCGCACGTTACCGAGCTGATGCAGCGCATCATACCAGCCATAGCACGCATAAGGAGGATGGTTCTCGACGAGGTGCGGGCGCAAGGGGTGCGAGCGCAGCGCGCGCTCCAGTCCCTGCCCGATATCGGGCTCGAGATCTGCAACAAGGATCGTCTCCGCACCTGCCGCGACCTCCTCATACTCGACATTGACGTTGTCGCTCTCCGCGATGGCAGCATGCCAGCGGGGAAGCCAGGGGTCTGCCTCCGGCAGGGCGACCCCCAGATCGCGCGCCTCCCTCCAGTTCTCGAAGGAAAGCCGGTGCTGGCCTCTGTGCGCCAGCGCGGCATAGATCGTGCGCTTGCATGCTGTCTGAAGCGCCGCAAAGGCGGCGTTCTCGACGAACTCCTTGCGGGCCGGGAGAACAAGGGCCAGGCCCGGGGTGACCCCGATATCGAGCCGGGCATGGTAGGTGTTGCCGCCGAGGCTCTCCGAGACACTGGCAAGCTTGCGGGCGAGTACCAGGCCATGGAAGTTCGTCGTGGGGTCCTGATTGTATTCGCGCCCCTCGAACACGCCGATCTGGCTGCCGTTCCACTCGGCGATGTAGACCGCCTTGGCGAGAAAGTCCTCGCGCGGCATTTCTGTGCCATTGAAGAACACCGGCAGCGGGTAGAACTTCGCGACCTCAAGCAGAATCCGCTCGGCCGTCTGCTCGCTCACTCCGGGCATCAGGAAGGTGATGGTCGTCCCAACCGGGCGAGCAAGGGGCACCACGGCAATGTCCTGCGCCCCGGTCCAGCCATCTGCTGGGACATGGACCGACCATCCGGTGTCGGCATCGGCATGACGCGAGCTGATCCGGGTGTCCTTGCCCGCCAGGCTGAAGACACCCATGCCTGCCGGGTCTTCGGCCTCATGGATGTGCTGGTTCCAGCCCGAATCCCCCAGCGCGATCATGGTCTGGGGATCGGCGACGCCGCTTCCATCATCGACAAGGGTCAGTCGCGCTCCGTCCTGATCTGCGCAGCAAGCGATATCGATCCGGGACGCGTCAGCGCGGCGACTGTTCTGGAGGAGCTCGCCGAGGATATCGCCGATGGTGCCGTTAAAGAGGCGCGTGACTTTTGTGATCGTCTTCGGGCTCACGCTGGGTCTGATAACTGTCGGGTTCATGGCAAGGGGTCCTTCATCGCACTGGTTCGCCCTTCCCCTCCCCCTTCCCTTCAGATCGGCGGATTGATGCAAAGCCGGAGCTGGGCGGTCTTGGGCCTGCTCTTCAGCCCACTCGTTTCGGTCGCAGGGTCTCCGGCATCGGGATCACTTCGTGCGCCGTATCGCGCAGAGCCGTGAGCTCGCCGCGCGCCGCGTAGAGGTCCTTGGCGATGAGCGCGCAGACTTCGGCCTCCCCATAAGTTGGCCGGCCAAGGTGATCGACGCGCTCGACTTGCCGGGCAATCACGCCGACTTTGCCGTCCGGTACCCATTCGGCCCAGTCACCCCAGGCGCTGGTGACGCAGAATTCGCCAATCGCGGCCATATAGGTCTTGCGCGTTCGCAGGATCGCAGAGGAATTCTCCTCTACGGCCTCGCCGGTGAAGGCGCTGAAGCGGTCCGGGTGCCAACACCGGGCGGTATCGCGGGCAAGCTGCAGGAGGCCTGCGGAGCAGGAGCCCTGCCGTTCAAGCTCGCTGGTGAAGGCGAGGATCGGGAGCGCCCAGTCGCAATCTTCCTCGTAAGCCCCACCCTCGATCTGTAGCGCCGACGGCATAGCCGCCTGTCTCTGATCGGACAGGATGATGCCGCCGTGGCAGGCGGTCATCACCGACCAAATGCCGGGGCCAAGCTGATCGGCCTGTTGGACAGCACCCCAGATCGATGTCGATGGGCGCGGTGATGGAGCAAAGCATGTCATGAGCGAACTCTCCTTCTTCAGGTTCGCTCAAATCCTCCCCCTCCCCTTCACTCGAGAATGCGGCGTGCCTCGCTGATAATTGCCTCAGGCGTCACGCTGCTGACCGGCAGGGATACGACAAGCCCGGCCTGACCGAGACGCTCGCGCTCGATGCTGCGCAGCTCAAGATAGTCGGCATCATCCGACTGCAGGATCTGGAGCGCAAACTTGCACTCCACCCCGCTATGCTCATCGAGCAGCGCCACCAGGAAATCCGGCCTCGCCGACCCCGCGGCCAGCGTGATGTCAAAGAGGACCTTCTTGACCGCCATCCTGACACCGAGGCGGCGCAGTTCATATTGGGCCTGTTGGAGCGCGCGCAGCACATCACGATCGTGGTCGCGCTCGGCGGGCACGAACTGGTTTCCGCTGAAGACAGGCTGGGCATAGGCCCGCAGCGCAAGGTATCCTTCGCGCCGGCTGTGCTCGCCGACGACAGCAAGCACCAGAAACGGTGGCTCGACCTCGGCGCGGATGATCCCGGTGTGCTGGATGCGGTTGCGGATTTCGATGGTGCCCAGCCCCGTCACGACTTCGCTCGATGTGACCTCGCTTGCTTCGAGAAGCAGGAAGGCCTGCGGCGCAAACTCGGGCGGCCAGGTCTCGGCAGCAGAGCGTAACCGGGCCTGGACACGCCGCTTCTCGTAATCGATGGCGTTGGTGTAGAGGTGATCCGACAGCCGAATACCCGGAGCGATCTCGAGGCCCTCGGCTGCGCGCTTGAGGTACCGCATTTCTGCGCTGATCGAGCCTTCGCGCCTGCCACTGGGCGGCAATTCGCGCAGGACGTTTGCACCTGCCCGCTCGAGCAGCAGCCAGAGCAGCTTGCCAAGGCGCGGGATCGCGACGCCGCGTGAGCGGTCGTCCGGCTCGATGTCTTCCGGCCTCTGTGCAAGCTTCTCCGGCGCCTTCTGATGCGCGCTGAACAGGCCCTTGGGAAGGCCGATAGCGTAGAGCGAGTCCTTTGCAGTCTCTCGGATGCGCGGCGGTGCCTGGGGCAAATGAAAGGGGCATTTGGCATCATGGCCTGGCCGCGAGGTAAGACGTCTGAGATAATAGGTTTCCTGAAAACTGAGATAGGCCGCGCTCATCAGCGGCGGCGGACGCTCTGCCCCAAGGCAATCGCAGGCGATCCACTTGTGGTTCTCTCGCGCGGTCGAGACCAGTGAGACCGAAGCGCGGTGGTCGGCCTCGCTGCCCCGGCCTGTATACCATCGCACCAGCGCAGCCTTCAGCTCGTCACTGATGGCGACCCTGCCGGTCTTTCCTGTCGTGTCTTTACCTACCAGCCACATGCATGGTGACGCCTTGACTCTGTCGTTTGTTCACGTTATGTTCACAATCTGCAGGAGCCCGTGAATAATGAACAAGGTCTTTGATATCGGCAAGTTCGACCTCGATGTCACGCTGCGCGACGCAGCACTTGATCCCAATTGCCGTCCAACCAAGCGTATGCTCGCCAATGCCTCGATCGGAATGGAGCCGTTCGATGCCTATTACTCAGCGCGCGAGCTCTATGAGACCTTGCAGGGCGTCTTTCAGGGCCTGCCCAATGCCAAGGCTCGGCTGACGCAGATCCTGTCCTGCCATTGCGATGACTATCAGCGCTGCCTCTACTATGCGCTGGCAGGGCGCGGGATTGTCCAGATGCTTGACGATCTCGAATGGCTCTTCGAGCTCCTCGGGCCGCGGTGCCAGATGTCGGGCCACATTCTGCGCTCGGGCCAGCACCCTGCGCCCATGGTCAACCCTTACGTCTCGTCAGAGCCTGATGGCCCTGTTCCTGCCCGCAACGCCGACTTTACCGAAGGCCCATCGTGGTATCTCGATCCCGGCCTTGGCGGGATGATCGAGGAATAGACCTTTCGGCGACATCGCCATGCCTAGACATGCACGCCTGCGTTCACAGCATCAATATAAGTCAGCACGTCCTGCACGCGGTCGCAGCGCACAAGCTCCATCGCAGTCTGGCCAGAAAAACCGGAAAGCGGCTCAGAACGATACCAGGCATAGGCCATGATCATAGAACCGAAACGCGGTTCCACCTTACTGAGCACCTCTATCATCGAGCCGATGCGCCGCTGAATGTCATCCGGTTCCACGCGGCGGGTAGCATCGTTGTCGAGACCAAGCGTGCGCGCGAGTTCATCGCCCGTGGTGCCCAGCAGCGCTATCAGTTTACGCGGATCATGCGCGCCATCTTCCGCATCGCGATGGGAATTCATGCAGGGACCTCAGATCAATAGTGAAACCGGCATTGGGCAATCTCTAGCTGCTGCTCGTTTCCTTTGCCGGTGACGCGATAAACCAGACGGTCTTCTTTGGTGATCCGCCGCGACCACCAGCCTGCCAGGGAGCCTTTGAGCGGCTCAGGCTTTCCGGTTCCTTTGAAAGGCGTTCGCTGGCATTCCTTGATGAGGTCGTTGAGCCGGGTGAGAACCTTGTCATCGGTTTGCTGCCAGTGCAGATAATCCTCCCAGGCGTTGTCTGCAAAGACCAGCTTCAAGGCTCGATCAGCCCGCGCTCATTGCCGCCATCGCCATCCAGTTGCTGGATCGACTGCCGCAGGCGGTCGGCATTGGTGCGGTTCGAAAGGAGATACATGGTCTCCTCGATCGCGTTCCAATCTTCGAGCGAGACCATCACGATCGACTCGGCCTTCTGCCGCGTGACCACAACATGTGTCCGGTCACTGACCACCTGATCCATAATGCCCTTCAGATTGGCGCGCGCTTCTGAGTAGGTGATAACGTCCATAGCTTCATCCTTTACCGGGCCATTGTACTAATATTGGTACAACTGCAAGCTTGAACAAGTGGTGAAGAGCAAGAGCCCCATTTTTCCGAGAGCAGCCTACAGGACGACAACCTGCAGCTCTATCACACCGGAAAGGCCCTCTTCTGCAGGCAAAACGCAGAAGGGCTGAAGCTTGCTGTCCGTCCTTACCACGGCATGGCTCTGCCCGGAATTTGCGGTCATCCGGATGGCGACACGCTCGGCATTGGCGCGCCCGCACAGGATCGCCCTTCTGGGGTCCAGGCTCTGAGGCAGCATGATCACCTCCCGGGCGTTACGGCCTTGCCGGAAAGAATGTTCGAACCGCGCGCTTTGGGGGCACGACTTCGAACCGGCGCTCCATCAATCTGCTGATGCGGAACCGGCCTCGGCCATCGGGCGTGCTGAGTTCAATCTTCGCGCCGCGCTTTGTCACCCTGAATTCGGCGTGTTCGCTCCCGTCGGTGAACTTCATGGGTTCAGGCAGCCGGATCATATCGCCATCGGCGATCTTGCGCTCCTTGAGCCGGAGCTGGCGGTAGCACCGGTTGCGCCAGTCGAGGGCATAAGGGTGACTGGTTGGCCCCAGTTCCTCCAGGATACTTCTGGGACACCCGGCCTCCACCGGTCCTGAATTTTCATCCATGTCCTTGTAGCCGAACAGGAGGCCGTCGGCTGCCTTGGGGTTCCAGCGGACCAGACAGATCACCGCGGAGATGGCGTAGGTCTGGCTGTTGGGTCCATAGCGCTGGACAGCCGCGTAATAGGCCCCGGTTGTGGACACGCTTCTGATGACCCGGCATCCTTCGAAGGTGCCGGTTTCTTCATTCTCGCGCTCCCATGTGAGCTGATTGTCGAGATAGGCCTTGGGAGTGTCGAAGCCCCCCATTCCGGCACGGTGCATGTAAAGCCAGCCCATGCGTGTTCTCCTTCAGATGAGCCCCGGCTGCGCCGGAGGTGCGATCTTCAATTCGCGCGCGATCCGCGCCGTGAGTGCGGGAATGTCTGCAAGGGCGGTAATCGGCGCTTTGCGCATCACCGCGCCAGGCGGTTTCCAGAACGGGTTGCGCCAGGCGAGACCCGGCTCGCCGAACCTTTCCGGGCTGATCCGTACATAGATCCCGTCGGCTTCCAGCACATGCTCGCCCGCGAGCTGTTCCTGTGAGGTGTAATAGCTGATGCGATAATCGGCGTGCTCGAGCCCGATCCCTGCTGCGATCTGGCGCAGCGCCCGCGTGCCCTCGCGCCGGTAGTGGCGCAGTTCTTCGGGACGATAGTCGATCCCGCGTTTGACCAGAGCAATGATCGCAGGCCTGTGTTTGAGCTCGGCAAGGCGTTCGATGCACTGGGACCGCAGAGCCTGGTCGTCTGCCTCACATTCGGTCGGCCTTCCGTCAGCAATGCGTTGAAGGTGGCGCGTCAGCAGCAGCACAGCCGGACAGGTTGCGGCCTGCCGGCCTGCAAGGCGAACATCATCCACGGCCTCGTTCAATGCTCGCAGCGCATTTTCGAAGGTTGTCAGTCCATCAGGCTGGAGTGCGCGGCGGTAACGGTAATCGATGTCGCAGGACATGAGGCTTCCTTTCCATTGCAAGATGCAATGGCCCCATCCCCCTTCCCTCAATGCAGGCTGCCGCGGTGCTCGCTCGGGTTCTCCAGCGGCAACGGCTCGTAGATCATCGGTCGCAGGAGCGCCCCTGGCGCAATCTGTTCGAGGATCCTCGCTATTGCCGAGACCGCCACGCCCGCCTCGGTTGTCTGGATGATGAGCGTTCGGCCTTGACCCGGAGCTGTGCCAAGTGACCAACCGGCGTCCCCCTTGCCGAGCAGACCGTCCAGCACCTGGCGTGGATCCCTCTGGGGAAACAGGCCTGCGATATACTCAGCCAGCACACCGCCAATGGGCGCCCTCCCCCGGCCTGCAACATCGCCGGCATAACGGTGAAGCTGGGTGAGGCGAACGACCTCCTCGGGGGCTGGCTCAAGCACAAGCCGGAACTGGCGCCGTTTCATCGGCTTCCTCCCCTTCATCCTCCACAGGTTCACTCTGGTAGCCCGAATAGGCGGCAAGATGGTTGAACGCCTGATCGGCCTTCGCGGCCGCGGTGATAATGGCCGTCTTGTCGGCCTTGAGGATCTCCAGCCAGTGCGAGACGTAGCTGGCATGGCTTTCGTGAAGGTCTGCCGGAAGGCCCAGTTCGTAGCAGATCCGGGCACTCACCTGCTCGGCCACCAGTTCCTCGAAAGAGTATGCCTTGTCGCCGAAACGCTTGCCAAATTCGCGGGCAAGCCGCGAAGCATGGCCAGACCAATGGCCGAGTTCGTGCGCTTTCGTGGCCACGAATCCGTCTTCGGTGTTGAAGACATTGGGGTGCGGAAGCTGAATATAATCAGCGCCCGGCGAGTAGAACGCGCGGTCTCCGCCGAGGCGTATGTCCGCCGGGACGGGTGCGAAGAAGCGCTCGATAGCAGCGGCCTTCTGCGAGGGCGTCGGCGGCGCTTCAGGCACCGGACTCGGATAGAAATGGGGCGGCAGGCCATCGATCTGCGAGGCGTTGAACACGCTGTAAGCGCGCATGAAGCGGATTGTTTTCGACGACTCCTCACCGGTCGCCTGGTCGACCGCGGTCTTCTTCGTGCTGTTGAAGTAGATGCTCGGCTCGGCGGTCTCGCCCTTGCGGACCTGTCCGCCAAGCTCGATGGCCTGGCGCCAGGTCATCCAGTAGCGTGAGCCATAACCATAGTGGTCGGCGACCGCCCAAAGATAGAGGCGGTTGATCCCTGTGTAGGGGACGCCTGCAGCGCGCAGCGGCGCGCCGCCCATACCGGTCTTCTTCCAGGGTCGGCGCCAGGGCAGCGTTCCGGCCTCAATTGTATTGATGATCAGATTGGTGATTTCCTGCGCGACGTCGCGCTTGGGTCGTTGGCGCATTGGCCTGCTCCTCAACAAAAAGAGGCCCGGCTCACTCAGGCGAGTGGCCGGGCCAGGTCATCAGGAGGGGTGATTGACCGCCTCAGGCGGCTACCGCCGCTTCTTCACAGGCATGTCGAGGTTCATGCTCATCGATCAGTTCGTCGGCCTCGGTGCCGGCGTCACCGTCATCTCCATCGCAGACGTCGGCGACAGAGTCGCTTTCGTCGGTGTCCGGGATGACCGGATCAGCGGGATTGGCAGCAATCGTGAACTTCATGCCTTCGGGGAGCCACGCCAGCGCCGCTTCCTTGACGTCCTGTTCAACGATCGCCTTGCCGGCGAAGATCGTCTCGCAGGTCTTGGCAAGGTCAGCCTTCTTCGATGCGGCATAACGCGCCGCAAGATCGCTGCCGCCGACTTCTGTCAGTGCCGCAAGACACGAGGTCTTGCTCACGCGGTCGAAGAAATTTTCGGCTGTCGGCCGCCACATCGCTGCAACGTCGATGTCGAGCATACTGCCGATGACAGCATGGATCGGATGGTATTCCGAACCATAGCCCTTCTTGGCTTCGAGCGAGATGGCCACCGCATAGGCGAGCCACGCCGCCTTGGCTTCGTCGGCAAGTTCGCGGAAGGCAATGAAGCGCTGGGCTGCACAGCCATGTTCCTGCCATGCCTTGTCGAGCGCGTTTTCGGCCTCGGCGAGAATCCCCTCAGCTGTGGACTGCGAAAGTTCTCCGGTCGCAGGATCGCTCGGTCGTCCGCCCTTGATCGAGGTGCCGCGGCTTTCATAGCTGCGGCTGTCGGCCAGCGCGAAGATGGCGAAGTCGAGCGCGAGCCCCGCATCGGTGAGCAGAGATGCCGAGAGGATATTGCGGCGCTGGACCGAAAGCTCGTCGAACAGGCGGGCGCTGATCGGCTTTTCCGTGCCCGGCGCAACTGCCTCGGGCCTGGAAGGTGTAGCGCTGCCTTTCTTGGTGGAACCTGGTACCGGCTCTTCGGCCGTCGCTGTCACTTTGCCATTCTCATCGGTCTCGAACGACAGGCGCTTTTCGCTGTAGTAACCGGCCTCGAGGACCATTTCGCCGCGGGTGGTGAGAACCAGAAACTTTCCGGCCTCACTGCGCCATTCTTCGGGCAATTCGCGCACCGGGTTATTGAGGTCACTGCGCTCACCATCGAGATCCTCATACTGGGCCTCGAGCTGCCCGAAATCGGCCCCGTCGCCTTCAGGGCCGCCTTCATTGCCTTCGTCGATGATCTCGCTGATTTCTTCCATGCGGGCATCGATCGCGTCAATTCGGGCACGTGCTTCTTCGGAGAGCGGCGCGGGCGGGAGGCGAACCGCATTGACGCCCATTTCGCTGCGCGCCTGCCAGGAATTGGTCGACGCCACCGGGCTGATCCAGGCAAGGCCCGTTTCAGCAGCAATGCGCTGGGCTTCGGCTTCCATCTTGTCGGCCGCAAGTCTGTGGGCGATCTCGATGTCGATCCAGCGATCATCTGCCGCTTCGCTGAAAAGGTCGCGCTCGATCTTGCCGCCGGCGGCCACATAGGCATCTTCGCCAATCAGCAGCGCGATTGGGTCATTGCCGCGCATAGAACCGCTCGCCACCATCCGCCGGATGGCATCGGCGCTTGGGTTATAGGCGTAGCGCATCTGCTCAAAGACCCGCAGCTGCACCTCGTGCTGATCGGTCGCGGCGTAAGCCTTGGCGATCTCGAGAGTGACATCGCCCTTGGCAAGCGCCTCGAAGATCGGCTCGGCGAGGTTGGCAAGACGCAGACGGCCTTCCACGAAGCGCTGGGTCAGGCCAAAGCGTTTGGCGACCGCGGCAACATCACTGCCTTCCTTGATGAAGTGCTGGAAGGCGCGGCATTCCTCAGCGGGGGACATCCCGACACGCTGGAAGTTCTCGGCAAGCGAGGCCTCGCCAGCTTCCTCTTCGCTGCCCTCAAGCAGCTTGCATTCGATCTCGGTATCGGGGTCCCACGCACCGCGCGCGACGATCATCTCGATGGCCCGCAGGCGGCGACCACCGGCTATCACGGCAAATTTGCCGCGCTTCTTGCTCTTGGTGACCAGCAGGTTCTGCAAAAGGCCGCGCGCTTCGATGTCGGCGGAAAGCTGGATATCGTCTTCTTCGCTGCGCGTCTTGCGCACATTGGCATCGCTCAGATAGAGCCGGGAAAAGGGAATAAGCATCGTCGTCACTCCTGATGTGCACCCGGCAATCACCCGGGCACACATCCCCTCCCCCTCCCCTCTTCCTGTCGGTTCAAATATGGTGGTGAGGAGATAGCGCACGGAACGGATAGGGCCTGTCACTTGCCCAACTCCCGATTTGGCCTTGTCGCTTTTGTGCTGAGTGCAAATGCCAGTTCGCGCCGTATTTTGCGTTATCGCATGGCAGTCGAGCCTCTGATGGTCGGGACTATGATGCTGAATGGCTAGGCGCCGCCTTGGTCGACCGGACAATGGCCGCTTGCATCCTGTCAAGAACAAGCCGCAAGTTGCAGATCCGCACACATTCATGTCCGCTATCTGACGGACGCGGATGTCAAGCGATCTTGTCCTGCTCCCGCAGCTCCTGCGCTAAGTCGGGCGGTATCGGCATCGGCGCAAAGGCGCTCACATTAGATCGCCCGGTGTTGCCAACCGGCAACCGGCCCGTCAGCGAACCGAGCGGGGCCAGAGTGATCCGGACCATCTGGCCCAGAACTTCGCTCCAATCGCGCCGTCTGATCGCAATCCCCAGCATTGCACCGTGACTGGCGAGATGCGGGCCAAGATAGGGCTGCGAAACGATATGAACCCGCTCCAGATGGTGCCACGCACGATCATCGTCGCCCGCTTCTACCGCTGAACGGTATGCCGTCATTTCGGCCGCGATCACCCGTCGCGCAGCAACGCTCTTGGCAAGCCCCCGCCAAC
>NZ_LJHP01000034.1:0-75734 GCF_001295965.1 Blastomonas sp. AAP25 | reverse complement strand
GGGGGGGGGGGGGGGGGGGGGGGGGGCGAGATAGTGTGCAGGTGAAGGTGGCGCGACCCCGCTGCCCCTCCACCACCCGCTACGCGGGCGGTCCCCCTCCCCCAGCGAGCTGGGGGAGGATTTGAAAACTGCTACCCGTTCACCGTCACCACCAGAAACAGCGTCCATCCGATCGCGGCGGCATAGGCGATCCAGGTGCCCACCACACCCAGCGCGCGCAGCTTGGGCGGCTTGCCTGGACCATGCGGCTGGTGCAGCCCGATGATGTGCGCGGCGCGGGCGCCCAGGAACAGCACCGCGAGCGCGGTCAGCGGCCAGTGGCTGGCATTGGCCATCTCCAGCAGCCCGATCAGGATCACGAACAAGGGCGCGTGTTCGGCAAGGTTGCCGTGCGAGCGGCTGGAACTGATCAGCCCCTGGTCGTCGGCATCGCCGAACGAGGCCTGGGTGCGGAAGCGCGCAGCGACGGTGGCGATCGCGGTGGTGAGCAGCATGATCGCGCAGATCGCGGCGGTAAGAGCGGTGATCGGCAATGTCATGTTGGAGCCCCCGGTTGGAAGCTTGGACTATGCCGCCTGGGCAGGATCGCCGCAAGCCGTGCAGGCGGGGTCCTTGGCGATCTTGAGCGTGCGCCACAGCGGCTTCAATCCGTCGAACAGGTGCAGCTTGCCGCGCGTGTCCTCGCCAAAGCCGGTGACCGCGCGCACCGCCTCCATCGCAGCGAAACTGCCGATCAGCCCGACCATTGCGCCCAATACGCCCTGCTCGGCGCAGGTGTCGCAATCCTCGGCATCGAACGCATCGCCGACGAAGCAGCGATAGCACGGCGCATCGGGTAGCCAGCCGCGAAACGTACCGATCTGTCCCTGGAAGCGCCCGATCGCGGCGCTGACCAGCGGGATCTGCAAGGCCGTGGCGGTGTCGGAGACCAACAGCCGGGTGGCGAAATTGTCGGTGCCGTCGAGGATGACATCCGCGCCGGCGAGCAAGGCTGCCGCATTGGCGGGCGTGATCCGCTCGGTCACTGCGGTTGCATTCAGTTCCGGATCGAACGAGCGCACCCAGCTGGCTGCGACCTCGGCCTTGGGCCGGCCGACATCGGCGGGCGTGAACAGCGTCTGGCGCTGGAGGTTGGACAGGTCGATGACATCGTCGTCGATCAGCGTCAGCCGGCCGATGCCAGCGCCTGCGAGATACTGCAGCGCCGGGCAGCCGATCCCGCCCATCCCCACCAGAACGACATGCGCCGCCGACAGCTTCGCCACGCCTGCGCCGCCGATCTCGGGCAGCACGATGTGCCGGGCGTGGCGCTCAAGCTGGGTGGGGGTGAGGGGCATGATCGCGACTATCCTGATGCTGGTGCGCAAATGCCGGGCCGGTCCTCGTCATTCCCGCGAACGCGGGAATCCCGCTTCACCGGCGCTATAGCGGGATTCCCGCGACTGCGGGAATGGCCAATGTTTCAGAGATGCGGCGAAGCGCTCAGCTCTCGAGCTGCTGCAGCAATGCGCGGACGTCGCCGTCCATATCGGCATCGCGGGTGCGCAGGTCCTCGATCAGGCGGACCGCGTGGATCACGGTCGAATGATCGCGCCCGCCGAACTTGCGGCCGATTTCCGGATACGAGCGCGGGGTCAGTACCTTGGCGAGGTACATCGCCACCTGGCGCGGACGCACCACCGCGCGCGCGCGGCGCTTGGAGGACATTTCGGAACGGTCGACCTTGTAGAACTGGCAAACCGCGCGCTGGATCTCGTCGATCGTGATCCGCCTGCGGTTGGCGCTGAGAAGATCCGAGAGCTGCTCTTCGGCGAGTGGCAGCGTGACCTTCTGGCCGGTGATCTGGGCATAGGCCATCAGCTTGTTGAGCCCGCCGACCAGCTCGCGGACATTGCGGCTGATGGTGCGCGCGAGGAACTCGGTCACCTCTTCGGGCACCTCGCCCATCCGCATCGTTTCGATTCGCGCGGTGATGATCGCGCGGCGCAGCTCGATATCGGCGGGCTGGATATCCGCGACCAGGCCCATCGCCAGCCGCGAGAGCAGTCTTTGGTCGACGCCGTCGAGCGCCTGGGGCGCGCGGTCCGATGTCACCACCAGCCGCTTGCCGCCGCCCAGGATCGCATCGATCGTGTGGAGGAATTCCTCCTGGGTCGAATTCTTGCCGATGATGAACTGGATGTCATCGACCAGCAGCATGTCGAAACCGCGCAGCCGCGCCTTGAACGCCATCGAATCGCCGCGCTGGATGGCGCTGACGAAGTCGTTCATGAACTTTTCGGCCGGGCAATAGCAGATACGCGCGCCCGGATTGACCTCGGCAAAGGCGTTGCCGATGGCGTGCAGCAGATGCGTTTTGCCCTGGCCGGTGGCGGCCTTGAGGTAGAGCGGGCTGAACAGCGGCTTTTCCATCGCGGCCATGCGCTGTGCGGCGTTGAACGCCAGCACGTTGGACTGGCCGGTAATGAAACCGGAAAAGACCTGCGAGGGATCGAGCGCGATGCGGTTGCCCGAATCGGCCAGCGCCGGGCGCGGGGCAGGGGCGGCCGCCTGCTGCGGAACGGCGGTCCGCGGGCGGGCCGGATCGGCCTCGCGCGGGGCAGCCGCGATGGTCACGCTGCGCACTTCGGGGCGCACGATCTTCCAGGCCAGCGCCAGCCGGTCGGCAAAGCGTTCACGCACCCAGTTGGCAGAAAATTCGGATGGCAGATGCAGGTTGAGCATGCCGGAGCCAGGCTCGAAGCTTCCGGGGCGGATGGGGCGGATCCACTGGGTGTGGATCTGTGCGCCCAGGTCCTTGCGCAATCCTTCACTGATTTCGTTCCAGTCCGCCGCCCAATCTGCCGCGCCGTTCGAATCGTTGAGTTCGATCATGCCTGTAACTGCCACTTCTTGGTTCTTGGTCATCGCTGACAACACACCGGCGGAGCAAAATCGCTCGCGCGCCGGGATCATTCGGGGAACTGCTTGGGTGGGCCGGAGCCAAGGGTCCACATGCCCTTGTCGCGGCCTTGCCGGTCCCCCCTAGGAGAGGGTCTCTCGGCTCGAATCGGGCCATCCGGTACGTGCCAGCCAGAAACCGGCGGTGCGCACGGCCAGCTCCCGGTCCGCGAGCGAGGTCTTGAATGTCAGTTCCTGTGGCAGTCCGACCCTGATACGCAAAACTTGCTCCCTCCCCAACGTCCGCAATGACAGACGGGAATATCCGCCATGTCTTTCTTCGCTTTCACCGTGTGCCGACCAACCCCTGGCCGACCCGGTGCCCCCTCGCCTGCGCCAGGACAAAACCACCCCGGACGCAAAGCCGATGGCATTGCGATACCCTAGTGATTCATCCGTTGGTGCAGTGGAGAACGGGCGCGAGCGCTCGCTCTCTGGAGTGTGATGTAGCGATGAAAAAACGAGTCGAGCAAGAGCGGCCGGGTAAAAAAAATGAAATAAAGGCGCTTGACTCAGTTAACGTCTGGATATTGCTCGATTCACTATATTAACGTATATATTTCAATTGGTTAGGGCAAACCGGGCGTGGGGCGCAATTGCGAATCGCGGGAAATGCTCGGCTTTGCCAAAAGCGCAGGTGACGGTTTTGTGACCGCTCTGTCACACAGCGGCGCCCATGTTACATACCGTTGCACACGCGCTGCGCGCACGAAAAATCCGCCGACCGAGGCAGGACGGCGGACAATCGGAATATCGTGGCGGAATGACCGGCTCCGGATGCGGCCCAGCCGCTCCGGAGCAGACCGGGATCAGCCGAGCGCTGCGACCCGCTTGGTCAGGCGCGAGAACTTGCGCGATGCGGTGTTCTTGTGCAGCACGCCCTTGGCAACGCCGCGGGCCAGTTCAGGCTGCGCGCTGGCGAGAGCTGCAGCGGCCGCGTCCTTGTCGCCTGCTTCCAGAGCCGATTCGACCTTCTTGACGAAGGTACGGATGCGTCCGATGCGGTTGCCGTTGACAATCGCCCGACGGTCGTTCCGGCGGATGCGCTTCTTGGCTTGCGGCGTATTGGCCATAAGTTCTCACACGTCTTTCTTACAGGCGATCACAGCATGATCGGTGGATTTTGGGTAAAAGCGTTGGGCCGCGATAAGGCTAGGCCCGCGCTTTGAAGCCGCTGCCGTTAGCGATTATCGTCTGGCGCGTCAACGCCAGAATGCCGCAGGCGTCATGCAAACCCACCTTACTTCTGGCAGGACGGGCACCAGAAGGTGGAGCGTCCCGACTGGACGGTGCGCTTCACGGTGCCGCCGCACGGACAGGCCTCTCCCTCGCGCCCGTAAACCCGCCATTGCTTGGCGAAATAGCCCAATTGGCCATCGGGCCGGGCATAATCGCGCAAGGTCGATCCGCCCGCCGCGATGGCATCGACCAGCACCGATTTGATCGCCGCGACCAAAGGCTTGAGCTTGGCAGGACCAATTTGCCCGGCAGCGCGCAGCGGAGAGATTCTCGCCATGTTGAGTGCCTCGCAGACATAGATGTTGCCCAGGCCCGCAACGATTCGCTGGTCGAGCAGCATCGCTTTGATCGGCGAGGCGCGGCCCTTGAGCCGCTCGCGCAGATAAGCGGGGGTGAAATCGTCGCCCAGCGGCTCGGGGCCCATCGCGGCAAAGCTCGGGAAACTGGCGATCGCGGCTGTCTCGACCAGATCTACCGACCCGAACCGGCGCGGATCGAACAGCGAGAGGACGTGACCCGAATCGGTGTGCATCACGAGGTGGTCGTGCGTGCCGATGTCATCGGGATCGATTCGCCAGCGCCCCGACATGCCGAGGTGAAAGATCATGCTGTCGCCGCGGTCGGTTTCTATCAGCCCGTATTTGGCGCGGCGGCCCAGGCTGATGATCCGCGCGCCGGTCATCCGCTGGCCCAGATCGACCGGGAAGGCGCGGCGCAGGTCTGCGCGGCGCGCGACGACACTCGTCAGGCGCACGTCCTGCAGCACGGCCGCAAGCCCGCGCACGGTGGTTTCGACTTCGGGAAGCTCCGGCATAAAAAGGCCCGTTATCAGGCTTTGCGCTTGGCACAAAGATGCTTACATGCAGGGCCATGAGCGAGACAGTGCCCTTTGGCTATCAGGATATCGACCCGGCTGAAAAGGCGGGACGGGTTGGCGGCATCTTTTCGAGTGTGGCTGCCAAATATGACATCATGAACGATGCGATGTCGGGCGGCATGCATCGCCTCTGGAAGGACCGCTTCGTGCGCCGGGTCAAGCCGCGCGCCGGCGAGGACATTCTCGACATGGCGGGCGGCACCGGCGACATCGCCTTCCGCATGGTCAAGTCGGGCGCCAATGTCACGGTCGCGGATATCAATCAGGACATGCTCGATGTCGGCATCGACCGCGCGGTCGAACGCGGCGAGGACCGGCTTGTCTGGTCGTGCCAGGATGCGGAAAGCCTCAAGTTCCCCGACCGCAGCTTCAACGCCTATACGATCGCGTTCGGCATCCGCAATGTCACGCATATCGACAAGGCGCTGGCCGAGGCGCACCGCGTGCTGCGCTATGGCGGCAGGTTCTATTGCCTCGAATTCTCGTCGACCCAATGGCCCGTGTTCGGCGAGGTTTACGACGCCTATTCGCACCATCTGATGCCGCGGCTGGGCCAGATGATTGCGGGCGATGCCGACAGCTATCGCTATCTGGCCGAATCGATCCGCCGCTTTCCCAAACCGCCGGTGTTCGAGCAGATGATCAAGGACGCCGGGTTTGTATCAACCAAGGTCGAGCTGATCCTGGGCGGCGCAGTGGCGATCCATAGCGGGTGGAAGGCGTGATTCGGCGCGGCCGGGGGTTCGGCATCCGCGCATGACCGCCCCGCGTACGCATATCTTCCGGCTCCTCAAATGGGGCCGTATCCTTGCGCGTCATGGCGCGCTCAAGGGGCTGGAGGCCGCACCGCAGACCCCGCCCGAGGTCCGCCGCCTGTTCCGCATCGCGCGGCTGGGGGCGAGCGTGCCCAAGACCCCCGATTATGCCGGTGCCTTCCGTGCGATCGGTCCTGCGGCGATCAAGCTGGGCCAGACGCTCGCCACCCGCCCCGATCTGGTGGGCGAAGAGGCCGCGATCAATCTGCTCAGCCTGCAGGACAGCCTGCCGCCGGTGCCGTTCGCGGAAATCCGCGCCGAGATCGAACTGGGGCTGGGCGGCCCGCTCGAGCGCTTCTTTGCCCATGTCGATCCGGTGCCCGTCGGCGCCGCCTCGATCGCGCAGGTGCATCGCGGCACCACCATCGAAGGCCGCGATGTCGCGATCAAGGTGCTGCGCCCCGGCGTGCGCAAGAACTTCGCGCGCGATATCGAGACGTACGAATGGGCTGCCGCACATCTGGAAGCTCTGGGCGGGGAGGCGACCCGGCTGCGGCCGCAGCTCACCATCGCCAACTTCAAGCGCTGGACGATGCGCGAACTCGATCTGCGCCGCGAGGCGGCGAGCGCATCGGAACTCGCCAGCGCGATGGACGGCCACCCGGGCTACCGCGTGCCCGAGATCGACTGGGACCGCACCTGCGGCACCGTGATGACGCTCGAATGGATCGACGGCATCAAGATCTCGAACCGCGAGGCGCTGATCGCTGCCGGGCATGACCTGCCCGATCTCGCGCGGCGGCTGGTTCTCGCCTTCCTGCGCCAGGCGATCGCGGGCGGCTTCTTCCATGCCGACATGCACCAGGGCAACCTGTTCGTCGCACCCGATTCGACCATCGTCGCGATCGATTTCGGCATCATGGGACGGATCAACCGGCAGGCGCGGTTCTGGCTGGCGGAAATTCTCTACGGCCTGACGACTGGCAACTACCGCCGCGTCGCAGAAATCCACTTCGAGGCGCAGTACGTGCCGAGCTATCACAATGTCGACGAGTTCGCGACCGCGCTGCGCGCTGTCGGCGAGCCGATGCGCGGCAAGCCGGTGAGTGAGCTTTCGGTCGGCCAGATGCTCGACGGGCTGTTTGCGATCACGCGCGATTTCGACATGAAGACCCAGCCGCATCTGCTGCTGCTGCAAAAGACGATGGTGATGGTCGAGGGCGTCGCGACCCAGCTCGATCCCAATATCAACATGTGGGATGTCGCAGCGCCTTATGTGCGCGACTGGATCCGCGGTGAACTCGGCCCCGAGACGTTGCTCGCCGACCGGATCAACACCGATGTCGCGACATTGTTGCGGCTGCCCGATCTGGTGCGGCGTCTGGAAGAACAGGTCCCCAAAAAGGGCGGCGCGCCCGAACCACCGCCTGTCCCGCACATCCCGCTGATCTGGGACAGGAAGGTGCGCGTGGCTGGTGCCGGCGGCGGCTTCTGGAGCCATCTGGCGGCGTTGATCATCGGCGCTGGCGCAGGCGCTGCGGCGCTGTTTGCCTGGGTGCATTGAGCTGACCTCACAGAGCAGCGGCTGATGCGCTGACGATACCTGCTCCCCTCCCTGCAAGGGAGGGGCTGGGGTGGGTCAGCAACCGCAGAGGGTCAGTGCAACACCGGCTCGCTGGCGCTCGACCCACCCCTAACCCCTCCCTTGCAGGGAGGGGAACGCGCGCTGATTGGCTATTGTTCTCCGCTCTCCGATCAGCGACCATCGCCACCCCACCGGGTCCCCTGCGAAGGCAGGGGCCCATCTCCCCACCGCTGCGCTGGCTGCCAGGGCAGGAGATGGATGCCTGCCTCGGCAGGCAAACGGGAAGTGGAGGAAGGGCCACATGAGCAGTGGACGGATGGCTCGCTAACCCAGCCTCGAACTATGAGCCCAACCACCCCCGCTCATCCTGAGCCGCGGGCGTGAGCCCGCGAAATCGAAGGACCCGCGCCAACGCTGGCCGTATAGCGAGGCCTTCGACAAGCTCAGGCTGAGCGGAGGGGGTGGCGGCGTTTGAGGGGGCGCAGAAAAAACCTTCCGTTCTGCAAGCGACCCCATTGTGGACGTTGGCACGCAAGTGCTAACTCTCATTAATGATCGTCTCTTCTGCACTTTCTAAGCTTGAGCGCGGAAAGCTCATCAGGTGGGTAGATTGGGTTCTTGATGGGTTCCCATACAGAACAAACATCTATTGGCTCATCGTATTAGGACCTCTGCTGCTCCTGATGTGGCTGGGTTCCCCTACGGGTGTCTTGGCGACCTATGTCGCGCTTTGGATCATACCTTGGTCTCTGATATTTCTTTGGCGAGGCGTCCTATGGTTTCGGGAACGCAAGCAGCCGTGGAATAGACGACGCTGACGTTCAAATGTCCGCTTCCCACCCAGTTCCCGCCATCCGCGCGTGCTAGCCTGTCGCCTGAAAGCAGAAAGCCTGCCTTCAAACCTAGCCCTTCACCCCCAAAACCGCATCCAGCAGCCCCGGAAACCGCTTGTCCACCTCATCTCGCCGCAGCGTGTTCATATGCTGCACGCCTGCAATCCGCGTGTGCACCAGCCCGGCGGCGCGCAGGACGCGGAAGTGGTGGGACATGCTCGATTTGGGGCGGCCGCCGTCGAGCGCGGCGCAGCTGGCTTCGATCTCGCGGTCGAGCTGGCGGACGATGTCGAGCCGCACGGGATCGCTCAGCGCGTGCAGCGCGTGTTCGATGGTGACGGTCGAAAGGTCGGGATGCTGATAGGTTCGCATGGCACTCATATAGCATGGCGGTCTTGTAAATCCTATAGTTCGATTATATACGTACTATCATAACAACCACAGGACTCCCCATGACTGATAACACTCCCGCCAAAACCCCCGCGCTGTTCGAGCCGTACACGCTCAAGTCCGTCACGCTGCGCAACCGCATCGCGGTCTCGCCGATGTGCCAGTATTCCGCCGAAGATGGCGTGCCCAACGACTGGCACCGCTCGCACCTCGTCTCGCTGGCGCGCGGCGGTGCGGGGCTGGTGGTCGCCGAGGCCTCGGGCGTGTCGCCCGAAGGCCGGATTACGCCTGGCTGCACCGGGCTGTGGAACGATGAGCAGCGCGATGCGTTCGCGCCGATCGTTGCCGAGATCAAGGCGGCAGGGGCGGTCCCCGGCATCCAGATCGCGCATGCCGGGCGCAAGGCCAGCGCCAACAAGCCCTGGGAAGGCGACGATCACATTGCCGAGGGCGACCCGCGCGGCTGGGAAACCGTCTCGCCCTCGCCGATCGCGTTCGGCGGTGGCCTGAGCAAGGTGCCGCGTGAAATGACATTGGCCGATATCGAGAAGGTCAAGGCCGACTATGTCAGTGCTGCGATCCGTGCGCGCGAGGCCGGGTTCGAATGGCTGATGCTGCACTTTGCGCACGGCTATCTGGCGCAGAGCTTCTTCTCCAAGCATTCCAACCAGCGCACTGATGCATACGGCGGAAGTTTCGAGAACCGGTCGCGCTTCCTTCTCGAAACCCTGGAAGCTGTTCGCGAAGTGTGGCCTGCCGAGTTTCCGTTGTCGGCGCGCTTCGGCGTGATCGAGTTCGACGGTAATGACGAGGAAACGCTTGGCGAGTCGATCGAGTTGGTGAAGCTGATGAAAGAGCGCGGGCTCGATTTCATCGATGTCAGCATCGTGTTCTCGACGCCGACCGCGCAGATCCCCTGGGGTCCGGCGTTCATGGCGCCGATCGCCGAGCGCGTGCGCAGCGAGACCGGGCTTCCGGCCGCGACCAGCTGGTATATCGGCACCTCGGAAAACGCCAACCGTATGGTCGAGACCGGCCAGGTCGATCTGGTGATGATGGGCCGGCCGATGCTCGAGAACCCGCACTGGCCGTATCAGGCGGCGAAGGAGCTGGGCAAGGACAGGCCGAGCTGGACGCTGCCCGCGCCTTACGCGCACTGGCTCGAGCGGTATCGCTGAGCCAGCGCACGCGCTGACGACAAAAAGGAAGGCGGGGATCGCTCCCCGCCTTCTGTCGTTTCAAATCATCCCAATTCGGGGATTGGTACGGTCAGGCCGCGCTCTGCATCGGATAGCTGTTGCGCAGCAGGAACAAAGCGCGACGCTTGCGGTTGGCCCGCGTCTTGAACGGATTGTCGCGGCTGGGCGGCTGCGCAATCATGTCCTCGAGGCGGCGCTCATCGACCGTAAGGTCACCGCGCGGTGCGATCGGTGCCCGGGTGGGCGTCGAGCGCGTTGCCGCCAGCGGGGCCACTGCAGGCGTCTGCATCAGCGGCTGGTCGAGCCGAGTCTGTGCGGGTGTCGGAACCGGCGTCGTTACGGTGGTGGCCCGCGGCCGGTCGTGCGGACCAGCCAGGCGACGCTCGGTGCCATGATCGGCATCGGCTGCACGCGCCTCGGTCATCATGGACGCGCTCTTGCGGGTCCGGGTCCTGCGCAGGGCGATCGCACCGCCGCCAATGCCCAGCAAGGCGAGCAGACCGGCCATCCAGCCCCATACGTCGCCGCTGCCGGATTCGGTGGCGCTGACTGCGCCATCCTGCTGGGCAGGGGTTTCAAAGGCCGGTGCAGCCGGGGCGACCGGCGCCAGAGCAGCAGCCTCTTCAGGCGGAGCGGCGAGCGGATCGGCAGCTGTGTTCGCCTCCGGCGCAGCAGCGACCGGCGCAGGTGCAGCTTCACGGGCGGTGGGACGCTCGGTCGGAGCGGCCCTGCGGGTCGGTGCGGGCCGTTCTGCAGCCTCTGCCGGCGGGGTGGTTGCGGTCGACGGAACGTCGCTCACCACCGGCGGCGCCATGGGGATGGCCATCGGGACAGGGTTGCCCGGGAGCGAGGCTGCAGGCGGGATCGCCGAGACAGGCGGCGTGGCCGGTGCCGAAGGCTGCGCCGTCGGCATCTGGACCTGCGGCGTCTGCGAAGCCGTGGTCGGCGTACCGGCCGGGCTGGCAGGCTGCACGGCTTCGGGCATCGGCATCACCGGCGCGATGGCCGGAGCTTCCTGCGCCAGAAGCGGGGTTGCGGTCAGGGCAAGAACGGCGGCAATCGCGGCCCTTGCCGGGCGAATGGGGTGCGATGTGTGTGTCATGGTATCACAGCAAACGCTCGAGGCGCGCAAAACCGTTCACGCCGCTGCGCGCAAACTCTGTCAGGCTGACGCTGCAGGGCGGCCAGTTGATGAACTAGGTATGGTTTGCATACCTAAAAGCTGCGATTGACCCTGCAGTTTGGACGGCAGCGGGGACCGTGTTTGATGCGCAGCGTGAGTCTGGTTCTGCTCATGATCGTGGTCGTGCTCGGCGGGATGGGGGTCTGGCTGCAGGGTCCGCTGCCGCTGGATATCGAGGCGACCCGGCAGCTCCAGCGGCTGATCGACCCCCGCTCAGCCTGGATCGAATGGCTGTCGCTGACTGCCGGTTGGCCGATGATCGTCGCCAGCACGCTGCTGGCCGGGCTGTTTGCTGCCTCGCTGGCGCGGTTGCCCGGAGCGGCCGCGCTGATCATCGGCGTGGGCATCGCGATGGCGACCGAGCGGCTGGCGCGCCTGGCACTCTATGTCCCGCGCCCATCTGCCGATATAGTCGAGGTCGCCAGCGCGAGCGCGTCTTCGGGGCTGCCCTCGACTTTCGCGATCTTCCATGGCGCGGCGTGCGGCGGGCTGATCCTGCTGACATGGGGCACCCGCGGACGTGAGGCGATGGCGGTGCGGCTGGGGGCAGCGGTACTGCTGCTGGCCGGCTGTATCGGGCGGGTTGCTGCGGGCGGCCACTGGACCAGCCAGGTGCTGGCGAGTGCAGCGCTTGGCGCGCTGGCGGCAATCCTTGCGGCCCGGCTTGTCGGGGTCAGGCGCTAGGCACCTCATCGTGCAGCGCAAAGCGCGGCAGCGCGGCGACCAGCGCCAGTGCCAGCCCGATGGCGGCAGCGATCCACAGCGCCATCAGCCCCCAGTCGAGATAGGCGAGCACGCCAAGTCCTGCGCCGCTCACCAGCCCGGCCCACAACAGCAGATGCGGCACCCATTGCCAGCGCTGGCCCGCACGGTGCACGCGCGACAGCGCCTGGCCCAGCTTGACCAGGGTCCCGGTCATGTAGGTGAGCCCGATGCTGACCTGACCCTCGCGCTGGAACACGGTGTTTTCCATCCCCATCGCCAGCAACGTGAAGCCGACCGCGAGCATCCCCAGCCCCGCCATGCCCAGGGCGGCAGCGGCGGCGAGCAGCGCCACCACCCCCAGGATGGTCAGCGGCAAGCGGGTTCTGGCGGAACACAGGCTGCCTGCCACATTGCCGATGATCACCCCTGCCACAAAGGTCGCGATCATCGAGGCGGCGATCGCGGCGATGCGGCCATCGGTGAACAGCCCCACCGCCATCCGGGTCGAATTGCCGGTCATGAACGCGGTGAAGAAGCCGCCGGTGTACAGAAAGCCGATGGCATCGACGAACCCCGCCAGCGCCGCCAGCGCGACCGCAAGAAACCAGTGATGGCGTTGATAGCGGGTCATCCAGCGCCTGCTATAGGCACGCAGCGCGCCTTGCGCCATCGCCCTCTGGGGCGTTTGACAAGTCCAACACGCGAGCCTATATCGCACCCCAACACCGAACGTTTCGAGACATGACAGGTTTGCGCGGACCTGACGAACGAATGAGGCGAACGGGATCAATCTGACGCGATAGGCTGCAGTTCATGGGCTTCCATGGGCTTGCGGCCTTTTGGCGTCTCTGGCCTCGCGAATCGGCCAACACGAATATCGACTTGCACAAAAAGGCGAAGACAAAGCTATGGCAACCAAGGCACGTCCGACGGCTCAGCAGAAGCCGACCCCGATGAAGCGCATCCGCAAGATTTTCGGCGACATCCACGAAGTCAGCGAAATGCCGAACCTGATCGAGGTTCAGCGCGAAAGCTATGAGCAGTTCCTGCGCTCGGATCATTCGATCGGCTACATTTCGGGCCTCGAAAAGACGCTTCGCAGCGTGTTCCCGATCCGCGATTTTGCCGGCACTGCCGAGCTCGACTTCGTGCATTACGAACTCGAATCGCCCAAATACGACGTGCAGGAATGCCGCCAGCGCGGAATCACTTATGCCGCTCCCATGAAGGTGACGCTGCGTCTGATCGTGTTCGAGGTCGACCAGGAAACCGAAAGCCGTTCCGTGCTCGATATCAAGGAGCAGGACGTCTATATGGGCGACATGCCGCTGATGACCGCGAACGGCACGTTCGTGATCAACGGCACCGAGCGCGTGATCGTCAGCCAGATGCACCGTTCGCCGGGCGTGCTGTTCGATCATGACCGCGGCAAGACCCACTCGTCGGGCAAGTATCTGTTCGCCGCGCGCGTCATTCCGTACCGCGGTTCGTGGCTCGATTTCGAATTCGATGCCAAGGACATCGTCAACGTGCGCATCGACCGCAAGCGCAAGCTGCCGGTCACCTCGCTGCTGTACTCGCTCGGTCTCAACGACGAGGAAATCCTCGACCATTTCTATGAAAAGGTCGTGTATGAGCGCGGCACCGGCGGCTGGAAGATTCCGTTCGTGCCCGAACAGTGGCGCGGCCTGAAGCCTGCGTTCGACATCGTCGATGCCACCACCGGCGAAGTCGCGTTCAAGGCGGGCGACAAGATCACCCCGCGCGCTGCCACCAAGGCAGGCAAGGATGGTCTGGCCACGCTGCTGATCCCGACCGAAGAAATCTTCGGCCGCTACAGCGCCTATGACCTGATCAACGAGAAGACCGGCGAAATCTATATCGAGGCAGGCGACGAAGTCACCGCCGAGAATCTGGAAAAGCTCGACAAGGCCGGGATCGACCAGCTGGTGCTGCTCGACATCGACCATGTCACCACCGGTCCCTGGATCCGCAACACGATGAAGGCCGACAAGGCCGACAACCGCGACATGGGTCTCGATGCGATCTATCGCGTCATGCGCCCCGGCGAGCCGCCGACGCGCGAAACCGCCGATGCCCTGTTCGAAGGCCTGTTCTTCGATCCCGAGCGCTACGACCTTTCGGCCGTGGGCCGCGTCAAGCTCAACATGCGTCTTGAGCTCGACTGCGAGGACACCGTCACCACGCTGCGCCGCGAGGACATCCTGGCCGTCGTCAAGACGCTGGTCGACCTCAAGGACGGCAAGGGCGATGTCGATGACATCGACAACCTCGGCAACCGCCGTGTCCGTTCGGTGGGCGAGCTGCTGGAAAACCAGTATCGCGTCGGCTTGCTGCGCATGGAGCGTGCGGTCAAGGAACGGATGAGCTCGGTCGATGTCTCGACCGTGATGCCCAACGATCTGATCAACGCCAAGCCTGCGGTCGCCGCGGTGCGCGAATTCTTCGGCTCCTCGCAGCTGTCGCAGTTCATGGACCAGACCAACCCGCTGGCCGAAGTCACCCACAAGCGCCGCGTTTCGGCCTTGGGCCCAGGCGGTCTCACCCGCGAACGTGCAGGCTTCGAAGTCCGCGACGTTCACCCGACCCATTATGGCCGTATCTGCCCGATCGAAACGCCCGAAGGCCCGAACATCGGTCTGATCAACTCGCTGGCCTCGTTCAGCCGCGTCAACAAGTACGGCTTCATCGAAACCCCGTACCGCAAGGTTGTCGATCACAAGGTGACCGACGACGTTGTGTACCTGTCGGCAATGGAAGAGGCCAAGCACACGATCGCGCAGGCCAACGCCGAGCTCGACGACGACATGGGCTTTGTCGAGGACATCGTCTCGTCGCGTCAGGCGGGCGAATTCCTGATGGCGCCGCGCGACATCATCACCCTGATGGACGTCAGCCCCAAGCAGCTGGTTTCGGTTGCCGCATCGCTCATTCCGTTCCTGGAAAACGATGACGCCAACCGCGCGCTGATGGGATCGAACATGCAGCGTCAGGCCGTGCCTCTGGTACAGGCTGAAGCACCGTTCGTCGGCACCGGCATGGAAGAAACCGTGGCGCGCGATTCGGGCGCTGCGATTGCTGCCAAGCGTGCCGGTATCGTCGATCAGGTCGATGCGACCCGCATCGTGATCCGCGCCACCGGCTCGGTGGATTCGGGCCGCTCGGGCGTGGACATCTACACGCTGCAGAAGTTCCAGCGTTCGAACCAGAACACCTGCATCAACCAGCGCCCGCTGGTGAAGGTGGGCGAAGTGATCGCCGAAGGCGACATCATCGCCGACGGTCCCTCGACTGACCTTGGCGAACTGGCGCTGGGCCGCAACGCGCTCGTCGCGTTCATGCCCTGGAACGGCTACAACTACGAGGATTCGATCCTGATCTCCGAGCGCATCGTCAAGGACGACGTGTTCACCTCGATCCATATCGAAGAGTTCGAAGTCATGGCCCGCGACACCAAGCTGGGTCCTGAAGACATCACCCGCGACATTCCCAATGTCGGCGAGGAAGCGCTGCGCAACCTCGACGAAGCGGGCATCGTCTATATCGGTGCGGAAGTGCATCCTGGCGACATCCTGGTCGGCAAGATCACGCCCAAGGGCGAAAGCCCGATGACGCCGGAAGAAAAGCTGCTGCGCGCGATCTTCGGCGAAAAGGCAAGCGATGTGCGTGACACTTCGCTGCGTCTGTCGCCGGGCGTATCGGGCACCGTGGTCGAAGTCCGCGTGTTCAACCGTCACGGCATCGACAAGGACGAACGTGCCCTGGCGATCGAACGCGAGGAGATCGAGCGTCTGACCAAAGACCGCGAGGACGAACGCGCCATTCTCAACCGCGCGACCTACAACCGCCTCAAGGAAATGTTGATCGGCCAGGTGGCTGCAGCGGCTCCCAAGGGCGTCAAGAAGGGCGGCGTGATCGACGATGCCCTGCTCGACGAGGTCGAAAAGCACCTGTGGTGGAAGTTCGCGGTCGAGGACGATGCGGTCCAGGCCGATCTGGAAGCGGTCAAGGTCCAGTATGACGAAGCCGTCACGCGGATCACCGAGAAGTTCGACGACCGCCGCGAGAAGCTGGAGCGTGGCGACGAGCTGGCACCTGGCGTGCTCAAGATGGTCAAGGTGTTCGTCGCGGTGAAGCGCAAGCTGCAGCCGGGCGACAAGATGGCCGGACGTCACGGAAACAAGGGCATCATCAGCCGCATCCTGCCGATCGAGGACATGCCGTTCCTCGAGGACGGCACGCATGTCGACTTCGTGCTCAACCCGCTGGGTGTTCCCAGCCGCATGAATGTCGGACAGATCTTCGAAACCCATCTGGGCTGGGCCGCACGCGGTCTGGGTCAGCAGATTTCGAAGGCGCTGGACGACTGGCGTGAGGCCAATCCTAACCCCGAAGCGGGCGCTCCGCCCGACGCGCTGCGCGAAAAGCTGAAGTACGTCTATGGCGAGGATTACGACGCCGAGATCGACAGCCGCAGCGATGAAGCGGTGGTCGAGCTGGCCGGACTGCTGCGCAACGGCGTTCCGATGGGCACCCCGGTGTTCGACGGTGCGCGCGAGGCGGACGTTTCGCGGATGCTGGAGCGGGCGGGTCTCGACCCCTCGGGCCAGGTCGATCTGTACGACGGCCGTACCGGCGACAAGTTCGACCGCAAGGTGACCGTGGGCTATATCTACATGCTCAAGCTGCATCACTTGGTGGACGACAAGATCCACGCGCGTTCCATCGGCCCCTACAGCCTCGTCACCCAGCAGCCGCTGGGCGGCAAGGCGCAATTCGGTGGACAGCGCTTCGGGGAAATGGAGGTCTGGGCACTCCAGGCCTATGGCGCGGCCTATACGCTGCAGGAAATGCTGACGGTGAAGTCCGATGACGTGGTCGGACGCACCAAGGTTTACGAGGCGATCGTCAAGGGTGACGACACGTTCGAGGCCGGCATCCCTGAGAGCTTCAACGTTCTGGTCAAGGAAATGCGCTCGCTGGGTCTCAACGTCGAGTTGAACTCCATCGATGCACTGCCCGATCCGGACGAGATTGCGGAAGCCGCGGAGTAAGATTGTCCCTCCCTCTCCCCCCACGGGGGAGAGGGCCGGGGAGAGGGGGAGTCATGCGACTTCCCTCGGGCACATGCCCCTCTCCCAACCCTCCCCCCTCAAGGGGAGAGGGCTTAAATGGAGCCAAAAATGAACGAACTGACCAAATTCAACAATCCCGCCGTCAAGCCGGAAACCTTTGACGAGATCCAGATCGGCCTCGCTTCCCCGGAGCGTATCCGTTCGTGGTCCTTCGGCGAGATCAAGAAGCCCGAAACCATCAACTATCGCACGTTCAAGCCCGAGCGTGACGGCCTGTTCTGCGCGCGCATCTTCGGTCCGGTGAAGGACTATGAGTGCCTGTGCGGCAAGTACAAGCGGATGAAGTACAAGGGCATCGTCTGCGAAAAGTGCGGCGTTGAAGTCACCGTGACCAAGGTGCGCCGCGAGCGCATGGGCCATATCGAGCTCGCCGCTCCCGTCGCGCATATCTGGTTCCTCAAGTCGCTGCCGTCGCGCATCGGCCTGCTGCTCGACATGCAGCTCAAGCAGCTCGAGCGCGTGCTGTATTTCGAAAGCTATGTCGTCATCGAGCCGGGCCTCACCAGCCTTGAAAAGTACCAGCTGCTGACCGAAGACGAGCTGCTCGACGCACAGGACGAGTTCGGTGAAGACGCGTTCTCCGCCGGGATCGGCGCAGAAGCCGTGCGCCAGATGCTGATGGACCTCGACCTCGAAAGCGAGCGTGCCGATCTGCTGCAGGAGCTTGAGACCACCAAGTCGGAGCTCAAGCCCAAGAAGATCATCAAGCGCCTGAAGGTCGTGGAATCGTTCATCGATTCAGGCAACCGTCCCGAATGGATGATCCTGGAAGTCATCCCCGTGATCCCGCCCGAGCTGCGCCCGCTGGTGCCGCTGGACGGTGGCCGCTTTGCGACCTCGGATCTCAACGATCTGTATCGCCGCGTGATCAACCGCAACAACCGCCTGAAGCGGCTGATGGAACTGCGCGCGCCTGACATCATCGTGCGCAACGAAAAGCGCATGCTGCAGGAAGCCGTCGATGCGCTGTTCGACAACGGCCGTCGCGGCCGCATCATCACCGGCGCCAACAAGCGTCCGTTGAAGTCGCTGTCCGACATGCTCAAGGGCAAGCAGGGCCGCTTCCGTCAGAACCTGCTCGGCAAGCGCGTCGATTATTCGGGCCGTTCGGTCATCGTGACCGGTCCCGAACTCAAGCTGCACCAGTGCGGCCTGCCCAAGAAGATGGCGCTCGAGCTGTTCAAGCCGTTCATCTACGCGCGTCTCGATGCCAAGGGTCTGTCGATGACCCTGAAGCAGGCGAAGAAGTGGGTCGAAAAGGAGCGCAAGGAAGTCTGGGACATCCTCGACGAAGTCATTCGCGAGCACCCGGTCATGCTCAACCGCGCCCCGACGCTCCACCGTCTGGGCATCCAGGCGTTCGAACCCGTGCTGATCGAGGGCAAGGCGATCCAGCTTCACCCGCTCGTCTGCTCGGCCTTCAACGCCGACTTCGATGGTGACCAGATGGCTGTCCACGTGCCCCTGAGCCTCGAAGCGCAGTTAGAAGCGCGCGTGCTGATGATGTCGACCAACAACATCCTCTCGCCCGCCAACGGCAAGCCGATCATCGTTCCTTCGCAGGACATGGTGCTCGGTCTGTATTACCTCTCGATGGACCGCGAAGGCGAGCCCGGCGAGGGCATGCTGATGGCCGACATCGCCGAAGTGCATCAGGCGCTGGAAATAGGTGCGGTGACCCTGCACTCCAAGGTTATTGCGCGCGTTCCGCAGACCGACGAGCAGGGCAACCAGTATCTCAAGCGGTACAACACCACGCCTGGGCGCATGCTCATCGGCGAGTGCCTGCCCAAGAGCCACAAGGTGCCCTTCGACGTCGTCAACCGCCTTCTCACCAAGAAGGAAATCGGCGACGTCATCGATCAGGTCTATCGTCACACCGGCCAGAAGGACACCGTCCTGTTTGCCGATGCGATCATGGGCCTGGGCTTCCGTCACGCCTGCCGCGCCGGCATCTCGTTCGGCAAGGACGACATGATCATCCCCGATTCCAAGGAGCGTCTGGTCGATGAGACCCGCGCCCTGGTTGCTGACTATGAGCAGCAGTATCAGGATGGTCTGATCACCCAGCAGGAAAAGTACAACAAGGTGATCGACGCCTGGAGCCGTTGCGGCGACCAGGTGGCGAATGCCATGATGGAAGAGATCAAGGCGACGCCTAAGGACGAGCATGGCCGCGAAGCCCCGGTCAACTCGATCTACATGATGAGCCACTCGGGCGCGCGTGGTTCGCCAGCGCAGATGAAGCAGCTTGCCGGCATGCGCGGCCTGATGGCCAAGCCGTCGGGCGAGATCATCGAAACGCCGATCATCTCGAACTTCAAGGAAGGTCTGACCGTTCTTGAATACTTCAACTCCACCCACGGTGCCCGCAAGGGTCTGGCGGATACGGCGCTCAAGACGGCGAACTCGGGTTACCTGACCCGCCGTCTGGTCGACGTCAGCCAGGATTGCGTCATCGTGCAGGAGGATTGCGGTACCGAGAACGCGCTGGAAATGCGTGCGATCGTGCAGGGCGGCAGCGTCATCGCCTCGTTGGGCGAGCGTATCCTGGGCCGCACGCTGGCCGAGGATATCTCCGATGCCAAGACCGGCGAGATCGTGATTGCCAAGGACACCTTGCTCGACGAAGCGAATATCGCGACGATCGAGGCCTTGGGGCTGCAGGCAGCACGCATCCGTTCGCCGCTGATCTGCGAAGCGACCATGGGCGTGTGCGGCAAGTGCTATGGCCGTGACCTTGCTCGCGGTACGCCGGTGAACATCGGCGAAGCTGTCGGCGTCATCGCCGCGCAGTCGATCGGTGAGCCGGGCACCCAGCTGACGATGCGGACCTTCCACATCGGCGGTGCGGCGCAGCTCAACGAAACCTCGAACCTCGAAGCGGTGGCCGATGGCACGCTGCAGTACCGGGATATCCCGACGATCGTGAACAAGCGCGGACAGCGCCTGTCGCTCGCCCGCAACGGCGAAATCGCGATTGTCGACAAGGAAGGCCGCGAACGTGCGGTCCACCGCATCCCGTACGGCACCGTGCTGCTGGTCGACGACAATGGTGTGGTCAACCTTGGCGATCGGATCGCCGAGTGGGATCCGTTCACCATGCCGGTGATCACCGAAAAGGGCGGCGTCGTGAAGTATCAGGACCTGATCGACGGCAAGACGCTGATCGAACAGACCGATGATGCCACCGGCATCGCACAGCGCGTGGTCGTGGAATTCCGTGGATCGCTCAAAGCGAAGTCCAAGGAAGATCTGCGTCCCCGCCTGACCCTGCTCGATGATGATTCGGGTGAAGCTGCCCGCTACATGCTGGCAGTGGGTGCGATGCTTTCGGTCGAGGAAGGCCAGAAGGTTGAAGCAGGCGATGTTCTCGCCCGTGTCAGCCGCGAGGCCGCCAAGACCCGCGACATCACCGGTGGTCTGCCGCGCGTTGCCGAACTGTTCGAAGCTCGCAAGCCCAAGGACAATGCGATCATCGCAAAGGTCTCGGGCCGCATCGAGTTCGTTCGTGACTACAAGGCCAAGCGCAAGATCGCGATCCATCCTGAAGAGGGTGAATCGGTCGAATATCTGGTGCCCAAGTCCAAGGTCATCGACGTCCAGGAAGGCGATTATGTCAAGAAGGGCGACAACCTGATCTCGGGCTCGCCCGACCCGCATGACATCCTTGAAGTGCTCGGCGTGGAAGCGCTGGCCGAATATCTGGTCAGCGAAATCCAGGAGGTCTATCGTCTGCAGGGCGTGAAGATCAACGACAAGCACATCGAGGTGATCGTCCGTCAGATGCTGCAGAAGGTGGAAATCACCGACGGCGGCGACACCACCCTGCTGCCGGGCGAACAGCTCGATCGTGAGGAAATGGACGAGTACAACGGTCGTCTCGACGCGGGCAAGAAGTTCGCGGAAGGCAAGCCCGTGCTGCTCGGCATCACCAAGGCTTCGCTGCAGACGCGTTCGTTCATCTCGGCGGCATCGTTCCAGGAAACCACCCGGGTGCTCACCCAGGCGGCGGTCGAAGGCAAGCGTGACTCGCTGATCGGCCTGAAGGAAAACGTCATCGTGGGTCGTCTGATCCCGGCAGGTACCGGTGCGGGCATGAACCGCATGCGCATCGCCGCCAACAGCCGCGATGCAGCGCTCCGCGCCCAGCAGCGTGCGCTGCAGCGGGCGATGGCAGCCGCGAACGAGGTCGAGGCGGCTCCCGCCCCGGCACCGGTCGCAGCCGAGCCCGAGGCGGCCGATACCGACGCGGAATAAGCGTGTTGCTCCCCGGCGCTGGCCGGGGAGTAACCGCCTTTGCACACAACAAACCCGCCGGAAGCGATTCCGGCGGGTTTGTTGTGTTCGGTCTGTCAGGCCGGGGGGCTCGTTACCCCCGATCCGGTTTGCGGCTCAGAGGATGCCGAAGACGAAGAGCGCGATGATCAGCAGGCCGGGTACGCCCAGCAGCCACAGGATAAGGCCTTTTGCCATGATGGGTCCTTCTTGAAATGCGTGAGAGGTCGGTGCGACCACCCTGGAATGGAGCACCCGAAGGGATGAGGCTGTGCAATGACGGCAGCGCCGCCTCCAGCTGCCCATTCATCCGCGGGGCCGTTGACCAGTTTACATCTGTCTGAGCGATTGGTTCCGGCCCGCGCGGCAACTCATGCCCGCAAGGCCGCGCTCAGAAGGGATTGAGCGTATAGCCCTGCTGTTGCAGCAGCGCATGCGCGGTCATCGCCGACAGCTGCATCCTGACCCCGGGGGCAAGGTCGCTGCGGGCAATCCCTTGCCCCGCAGCGCTCTGCCCGCACAGATGGATCTCGACGCCGTTGTCGATCAGCGCGGCGATCGCCGCGAGATTGGCGTTGGTCGCGCCGTCATGCTTTCTGGCATAGGCTGCAGCGTTGGTGAGATCGAAGCTCGCCGGGCCGTGCACCACCACCGCGACCCGCACCGCGTCGCGCGGGACGCCTGCCTCTGCGTGCATGTTGATGAACCGCGCCGCGCTTTCCAGCGTGCGGTTGATGGCACCCGGCTTGGCGGCCTCCGCGACATCGAAGGCAACGCTGAACGTGGCATTTGCAGGCAAGGGCTCGCGCCCCTCCACCGTCGCGACTGGGCCAAAGCGGGTGATCACGCTGCCGGAATGGAAGCCGGGTCGCATAGGGGGCTGGGTGTCGGCCTGGGCCTGCGCCGGGGCCAGGCCCGCGATCAGCGCCAGCGCGCTTGCGGACAATGCGATATGAAGTGACGGCCGGTGCGACATGCAACTCTCCCTGGTTTTGGCAGCGGAGCGTATCAGGATGCCGTGTCGTCTTCATCCTCTTTCGCAGCAGGCGGCGCGCGGCCCTCGATCAGCGCGCGCGCGGTCTCTGCCAGCCGTGTGTTGTGCGGATGGTTGATCAGCGGCGCCAGCGTCCTTTGGGCGCGCTCCTTCTGGCCGCTGCCGATCTGGTACTGCGCCAGGGTCATCCGCAAGCCGATGTCATAAGGCGCCAGCGCAAGCGCGCGCTCCAGTCCCTGGATCGCGACCGGTGGCGGTGTCTTGCCCTCTGCCGCATAGGTCCGGTAGAAATAGCTCAGCGGCAGGGGATTGTCGTTTTCCACCCGGTTGGCCGCGGCGACCGCAGCGCGGACCTTGGGCCACAATCTGGCATCGCCCTGCTCGGCCTGGCGGAACAGAGCATACATCTTCTGGATCAGCGCATTCATCGCGCGCGGGTCCCTGGCCAGCGCCCGGTCGGCAGCTGCCAGTGCCTCGGCGGTGTTGCCGGCGTCGAACTCGGCTTCTGCCAGTGCGGTCTGCACGAACGGATCGTCGGCATAGGGAGCTGCGGCCTGTCGCGCCTCCTCGACGACGATCTTCGCCTGCTCGTCGTTGACCCCGCGGCGCGAGCGCATCATCACCGGCAGGATCGCTGCCTCGCCCTTGTTCAGCGTGCGGATGGTGATCGCGGCGCTGGTGATCCGCTCGGGCCCCAGCCGCAGATAGGTCATCCTGCGGCGCTTCTTGTAGGCGGCGAGTTCCTTGTCGAGCACGTCGAGATCGCCAAAGGCATTGACCGCGGCTGCCTCCTCGCCTTCGCCCGCATCCAGCCGCCGCAGATAGTCGGCCATCTGCCCCGCGCGCTCATCCGAGAAGGTCAGATAGTGAAACAGCAGCCAGCTGCGCCCGTAAAAGGAGTCGTAGCGTTTCGAGGTGTTCTCGCGATATTTGCGGGTGCTGAGCAGCATGTCGATCGGCACTTCCTGCGCCAGCTCGAGCTCGGCCACGCGATGATCGGCGGGAAGCCCCAGCCCGACCGCACCGCCACTCTCGAACTTGGCGCTGGCATAGAATTCGGCAAAGCCCTCGGTCATCCACATCGGAGGCGACCCGGAAAAGACGCTGAACATGAAGTGATGCGCATATTCGTGGAGCAGGAGGCGTTCGCCATCGGAGACGCGGTCGCTCTGGCTGTCGTCGTTCACGCGGGGTACGAACGCCACCGATCCGCCCGCGCGCGACTGGTAGAAGCCCGAGACGAAGCGGCTGCCGGTGCCCAGGAGCTTGCGCACCTGCGCGTCGTCGCGCACCACGAAGACAGTCAGCCGGTTCGATGGCGAGGTGACCTCTGGAGGCAGATTGTAGATATAGAGCATCGCCGAACGATAGCGTTCGAGCATGTCGGTGAATTCGCGGATCTGCGATTCGCTCTGGTCGCCGTAAACCAGGAAATTCGGGCTCGATGCCTCCCGCCACTCGGCACGCGCGGCTACGGGAAGACTCGCCAGCACGGCCAGCGCCAGGGCGAGCAGGCGCCTGATCCTCGAAACGTTCACACCCGTTACCCCATCGCAGCTTCGCCAGGCACAGTATGGCCCGGCCATCCCCGCTGCAATCCCGCAAAAAACGGGGTGCAGGGGGAATGGCCGGGCGGTCGCCGAGCGGGCAGGGGGCAGGTTACGCGGTCAGCTTGGCTGCGGTGCGCGCGACCTTCGCACCCAGATAGCGGGCGCCGCCGAGATCGGCTTCTTGCGGCTGGCGCGATCCGTCGCCACCGGCGATCGTGCTGGCACCATAAGGCGATCCGCCGATTACCTCGTCGTTGCTGAGCTGGCCCTGGAAGCCATAGTCCAGTCCGACGATGGTCACGCCGTGGTGCAGCAGGTTGGTGAGGATGGAGAACTGCGTGGTCTCCTGTCCGCCATGCTGGCTGGCGGTGGAGGTGAACGATGCGCCGACTTTGCCGACCAGTGCGCCCTTGGCCCACAGCCCGCCGGTGCGGTCCCAGAACGCCGCCATCTGGCTCGACATGCGGCCAAAGCGGGTGCCGGTGCCGACGACGATCGCGTCATAGTCCGCGAGCTCTTCGGGCGTGGCGATCTGCGCGGCCTGGTCGAGCTTGAAGTGACTGCTGCGGGCAACATCCTCGGGCACCGTTTCGGGCACGCGCTTGATCGTCACCTCGGCGCCCTCGCCGCGCGCGCCTTCGGCCACGGCCTCGGCCATCGTTTCGATATGACCGTAAGAGGAATAATAGAGCACCAGAACTTTTGCCATGAGACGTCTCCTTTAAGGGAATGGGTTGAAAGGGGTGTCCCGCCGCCGGGAGGGGGAAGCGGCGGGACGGGGGGATCAGTGGGTCCGGGTTTCCGCGAGCAGAAACTCGGCATCTTGGGTCGCCGAGACGGTGATCTCGGTTTCCTGGGTAATCGCGGCGGCATCGCGCGGGCCGATTTCGACCCCATTCACCGTCACGCTGCCCGCCGACACCACCAGATACGCAGACATGCCGTCCGCGATCCTGTGGGTAATGCTGTCGCCGGCCGCCAAAGTCGCACCCGACAGGCGGGCATCGGCGCGGATCATCAGTGCGCCCGCGCTGATGTCCTCGTCGCGGCCGCTGGCCAGGACCTCGAGCTTGCCCGAGCGCTCGCCCCTGGGGAACTGCTTGGCGACCCAGCGCGGTGCACCGCCCGGAGCATCGGGGATGATCCAGATCTGGAACAGCCGGGTTTCCTCGCCCTCCAGGTTGAACTCGCTGTGCTGCACCCCGGTGCCTGCGCTCATCACCTGGACGTCGCCCGCTTCGGTGCGGCCTTCATTGCCCAGGCTATCGCGATGGGTGATCGCGCCGGCGCGGACATAGGTGATTATCTCCATGTCGCGGTGCGGATGAGTGGGAAAACCGCTCTTGGGAGCGATCTCGTCGTCGTTCCACACCCGCAGCGCGCCCCAGCCCATCCGGGCGGGATCATGATAGCCACCGAACGAAAAATGGTGGCGGGCATTGAGCCAGCCATGGTTGGCATGGCCCAGGGAAGAAAAGTCGCGCTTCTCGATCATGTCAGTTGCTCCTTCTAAAAGGCACCGGATGGTCGGCCGTGCCTTGGCTTGAGACGGAGATAGGACAGTGGTATCGTTTCCAAAATAGCCAGTTTGGAAAAGGATTGTTTCAGATATGCGGCTTCCGGACTTCGAGGCCTGGGCGGTGTTCGCTGCTGTTGCCGACAGCGGCAGCTTCACCGCGGCGGCCGATGCGCTCAGCCTGTCCAAGGCCAAGGTCTCCAAGGCGGTCTCTCGGCTGGAAGCGGAGCTGGGCACGGCGCTGTTCCACCGAACTTCGCGCCGCCTGTCGCTGTCGGCGGCGGGGCGCTCGCTGGTCGATCATGCGCGGCGAATCCGGCTGGATGGCGAGGCGGCGGTGGAGGCAGCGCGCGACGAGGCATCGCTGCTTTCGGGCACGGTGCGGATTGCGGTGCCGATGAGCTTCGGCCTGCGCGCGGTGGCACCTTTGGTTGCCCGTTTCATGGCGATGCACCCCGGGATCATCATCGACATGCATCTGTCCGACGCGCGGGTCGATCTGGTCAACGAGGGGTTCGATCTGGCGCTGCGCATCGCGGTGCTGCCCGACAGCAGCCTGCGCGCGATCCGGCTGCGCAGCGTGCAGATGTACATGATCGCCTCGCCCGATTACTGCGCGCGCCATGGCACCCCGCGTCACCCGGGCGAGCTGGGCGAGCACCGGGCGGTGCATTATGCCAATGCTGCGCAGCCCGGGCTGTGGTCGATGACCGGGCCCGATGGCAGCAAGCTGCAGGTGCGGGTTCCCCCGGCGCTGATCGTCAACAACGCCGATGCGGCGATGCCCGCGGTTCTGGACGGGCTGTGCATCGCATCGCTTCCCGACTTCTTCTGCAACGCGGCGATGGCGGATGGGCGGCTGCTGCGGCTGCTGCCCGAATGGCGCTTCGACGATACCACGCTCAGCATCGTGACCCCGCCCTCGCCGCATCGCCCGGCGCGGGTGGAGGCGCTGATCGACTATCTGCGCAAGACGCTTCCGCCGGCATGAGCGGCACCGCGCAGCGTTACCAATTGGAAACCATATCGGTATAACTGTGTAAAAAGCGACGAACCGAAAGCGTCGGTTGGCATGCAGAAAATCGAGTCTTTTCCGCGCCCCAGCGATCCGGGCGTGCCTCGCGACTCGTGGAGTCAGGCCGGTTTACACAAAATTAACCTTTTGCCCCCAAAACTTTTATGGTTAATGTTTTCCTCGTCGATCCGTTCTTGGGTCCAGATGACTGAACGGTGCCGATGGCACGGGCGAAAAGGGGCTGCACATGCGGGTGCTTTTGATCGAAGATGAACCGACCACGGCAAAGGCGATCGAGCTTATGCTGACGACCGAAGGTTTTAACGTCTATACGACGGACCTTGGGGAAGAGGGCCTGGATCTGGGCAAGCTGTATGATTACGACATCATCCTGCTCGACCTGAACCTGCCCGACATGCATGGCTATGACGTGCTCAAGAAGCTGCGTGTCGCCAAGGTGCAGACGCCGGTTCTGATCCTGTCGGGCATTTCGGAGATGGACAGCAAGGTCCGCTCGTTCGGTTTCGGCGCCGACGACTATGTCACCAAGCCGTTCCACCGCGAGGAACTGGTCGCGCGCATCCACGCCGTGGTCCGCCGCTCCAAGGGCCATTCGCAAAGCGTCATCCGCACCGGCAAGCTGGCGGTCAACCTCGATGCCAAGACGGTCGAAGTGGACAGCGCCCGCGTTCACCTGACCGGCAAGGAATATGCGATGCTCGAGCTGCTCAGCTTGCGCAAGGGCACTACGCTGACCAAGGAAATGTTCCTCAACCACCTGTATGGCGGGATGGACGAGCCTGAACTCAAGATCATCGACGTTTTCATCTGCAAGCTGCGCAAGAAGCTGGCTTTGGCCTGTGGCGGTGAAAACTACATCGAGACCGTCTGGGGCCGCGGCTATGTGCTGCGCGATCCGGAAGCAGATGGCGAAGTCATCGCCGCCTGATCCGCGGATATTTCGACATTCACAAAAGGGCGGCGGGCAACCAGCCGCCCTTTTTGCATGCCCGCTGTGCGCACAGATCCGCGCCAAACCTTGCCATTGGCGCTGGCTGCGCTAACGCTCCGCGCTTATGGGGACCATCACACAGCCGCATCCATATCGCGTCCATGCGCGCGTGCTCACCGCCTCGCTGGTGGGCACGGCCGTCGAGTTCTATGACTTCTACATTTACGCGACCGCTGCCGCGCTGGTGTTCGGTCCGCTGTTCTTTCCGTCGGAGAGCGCCTCGGCGCAGCTGCTGCTGAGCTATATGAGCTTCGGCCTTGCGTTCTTCGCGCGGCCCGTCGGGGCGGTGGCGTTCGGCCATTTCGGCGACCGCATCGGGCGCAAGTCGACGTTGGTCGCCTCTCTGATGCTGATGGGCGGATCCACGCTGCTGATCGCGTTCCTGCCCACCTATCAGATGGTGGGATGGGTCGCGCCATTGTTGCTGTGCATCCTGCGGTTCGGGCAAGGTTTCGGGCTTGGCGGTGAATGGGGCGGGGCGGCTTTGCTCGCGGTAGAGAACGCACCTCCCGGATGGGCCGCGCGCTTCGGCATGGCACCGCAACTGGGCGCGCCGGTCGGCTTCATCGCCGCCAACGGGTTGTTCCTGATCCTGGGCCTTTCGTTGACCGACGAACAGTTCGTCGCCTGGGGCTGGCGCGTGCCGTTCCTGGCGAGCGGCATTCTGGTGGGGCTGGGGCTGTGGGTGCGGCTCAAGATCAGCGAAACGCCGGACTTTGCCGAGGTGCTGGCGCGCGACAAGCCCGCGCCGGTGCCGGTGGCCGAGCTTTTCCGCAACCATCTGCGCGCGACCTTCGCCAGCACTTTTGCGGTCGTCGCCTGCTTTGCGATCTTCTATCTCTCGACCGCGTTTGCGCTGGGCTATGCCACCACCGCCCTGGGGCACGACCGCGTCGATTTCCTGCTGGTGCAACTGGGCGCGATCCTGTTCCTCGCGCTGGGGATCGTGTTGTCGGGCTATCGCTCGGACGCGACCAGCAGCGGGCGGGTGCTGATGATCGGCTGCGGCGCGACGATCGGCGTCGGCCTGCTGTTCGGGCCGCTGCTGGGCTCGGGCTCGCTCTGGCTGGCATGGGTGGCGCTGTCGATCGCGCTGCTGGTGATGGGCTTCGTCTATGGCCCATTGGGCGCCTGGCTGCCGCAGCAGTTTCCCGCGCGCGTGCGCTATACCGGCGCGTCGGTGGCGTTCAACGGCGGCGGCATCATCGGCGGCGCACTCGCCCCGATCGCAGCACAGGCACTAGCGGACACGGGCGGCGCGGATGCGGTCGGGCTGTATCTGGCAGCGGCCGGGGTGCTGAGCTTTGCCGGGCTGTGGGCGCAGCGGGGAAGGGCTGCGCGGTAGGCAAGGCTCAAGGGTATTGCTGGCGGGCGTGGACTACCGAGACGATAACGATCTGGTGCTCCCGTATTTGGTAGATCATCAGATAGTTCGGATGGACCACTGCTTCTCGCGTTCCGGCGATGCGTCCTTGCCGATACATTAGCGGCTGAGTTCTTATACGTTGCGCGCACTGGATGAACGCTTCTTCCAGCCGACGCGCTGCCGGTGGGTTTCGTTCGGCGATATAATCCGTGATCGCCCGCAGCTTCCTAAGCGCGTCTGCGGTCCAGACGACGCTTTTTTTGCTCATGCCCGGCGATAATCTCCGACATTTGTCGCATGACGTCTTCATGCGGAATGAGTGGTTCGTCTGACGCTAGCGCGGCTTCGACTGTCGCCTTCAACCACGCATCATAGGCCGCCTCTTCCTCGGACGAGGCGAATTCGGACTCGATCGGCGAGTATTTGACCATGGGGTCAGTCTATCACATCACCCGCCAGCCGCAACAATGTCAGCCTGGCCTTGCCGACCACGCGCTCGGCGTCGATCTCGAAGCCTGACACCTCGAGCTTTTCCGACTTGCCTGTCTCCACGCTGATCCAGGTCGAGGGTGCAAACCAGCCCAAGCGCTTCAGCTTGTCGAGCGCCACCGCGCCCGCGCCGGTCGCATAGGGCGGATCGATCAGCACGACGTCGAAAGGCTTGAGCGCCGGGCCCAATGTCAGCGCGGAGCTGGGCCGGATTTCGGCGCGGTCTTCGGCTTCAAGCGAGCGGATATTGGCGCGCAGCACGTCGATTGCGGCGCGGTCCTGCTCGACGAACACGCACTTTGCCGCGCCGCGCGACAGTGCCTCGATTCCCAGCGCGCCCGATCCAGCGAACAGGTCGAGCACGCTCAGCTCCTCGAACGATCCCAACCGGCTGGTCAGCATCGAGAACAGCGTTTCGCGGGTGCGGTCTGCGGTGGGGCGGGTGGTGTCGCCTGCCGGGGTCTTCAGCTTGCGGCCCCGCCACTCGCCGGCGATGATGCGCAGCATTACTTCCCCTCCCCCTTGGCGAGGGATGGCGTGGGATAGTCCATCATTTCAACGTGTTCCTGAACGTGATCAGATCGTGCCTGCGCACTTCCTCGAGCGCGCCGGGCTCGAGCCCTTCGAGCAGGAAGGGGCCATAGCGGGTGCGGATCAGGCGCGAGACCTTGAGGCCGAGGTGCTCGAGCACGCGGCGGACCTCACGGTTCTTGCCCTCGGTCAGCGTCATCTCGATCCAGCCGTTGCGCCCGGTGCGGCGTTCGAGATTGGCGTCGATCTTGCCATAGCGGATGCCCTCGATGGTGATGCCGTGGATCAGGTCCTCAAGCTGGGTCTGGCTGACCTCGCCGAACGCGCGGGCACGATAGGTGCGCTCGACCCCGGTGGCGGGTAGCTCCATCTGACGCTTGAGCTCGCCGTCATTGGTCATCAGCAGCAGCCCCTCGGTGTTGAGATCCAGCCGACCGACGGGCATCATCCGCGGTGCATCCGGGGCAACGCGGGCGAGATGGTCATAGATCGTCTCGCGCCCGGTGAAGTCGCGTGCCGCGGTCAGTAGCCCGGCAGGCTTGTGGAAGCGCCACAGCTTTGCAGGCGCGGGTTCCTTGACCGCCTTGCCGTCGACGGTGATGCCATTCAGGCTGGTGAGGACCGTTGCAGGCGTGGTGATGACCACGCCATCGCGCGCCACGCGGCCACCCTCGATCATCCGCTCGATCTCGCGCCTGCTGGCGATACCGGCGCGGGCAAGCAGCTTGGCGATGCGCTGCCCTTCTCCCAGCGCGGATGTGCTGGCTTTGGCGGGGGCTTCGCGCGGCGACGGGCTGTCGTTGAGCGGATCGAATTTCGGTTTCCGGGGGGGCATGGGCGCTGCTATAACGAGGAAGGCCTCGCGCGGGAACGCAAGATTTGTCTGCCGCGTATTTCCATGAGACGCCCAAGCCCCTGTCCGAAAGTCATCAGATGCTGTTTTCGCGGTTCACCCGGTCGATCAAGACCATTCTGATCGTCGAGGACGAGCCATTGGTGGCGTTCGACAACGAATTGCGCGTCGTCGACGCGGGTTATCGCGTGGTGGCAACGGTCGATACGCAGGACGAGGCGATCGCGGTGCTAGAGCGCGAGGCGATCGATCTGGTGCTGGCCGACGTCAACCTTTCGCGCGGGGGGAGCGGGATCGAGGTCGCGCGGGTAGCTAGCGAGCGCGACATTCCCGTGCTGTTCGCCACGGGAACCTGCCCGGGCGGGGCGCAGCAATATGCGATCGGCTGCCTCAACAAGCCCTACAGCGCCGCCGAACTGGTCGGCGCGATCGATGCGGTGGACCGGTTGATCCGCGGCAAGAAGCCCAAAACAATGCCGAGACACCTGAGCCTTTTCGCCTCCCCGTAACCTGCCGATCACGGGGAAGCTTGAGGATAGACTTTTGCGGCTCAGCCCGAATTGCCGAAGCTGATCACGTCGCCATCGCCGGGGCTGTCGCTCTCTGCGTCGTCGAGCGTGCCCAGCGGGCTTTCCTCGTCATCGTCGTTGCGTTCGCCGTCAAAGGCGCTGCGGTCGATATGGCCCGATTGCACCATCTGGTTCATGTGATCGACCAGATCCTGCTCGTCCTGCGGCACCACCGAAATTCCGTCCGAACCGCCCCGCTCGCTGTCCTCGCTGGGGTCGTCGTTGCGGTGCAGCGCCTCCTCAGCGATGTCCTGCGCCTGCGGAGCCTCCTGCTGCGACTGGTTGGTGGTGCCGTTGCTGTTGGTATCCCGGGTGTCTGCCATGCTGCGCGTCCTTTGTGCGACAAGATTGCCTGTTGCACATACGCGAAAGCCGGACGGACGTTGCGCAGCCTGGGAGGCCGCTGCGCGCCCTAGACGTTGGCGGGTGCCAGCCTGGGGCTCAGCAGATGCACCACCGCGAGCGCGAGCAGATAGGCGCTGGCGCAGATCGCGAACAGGATTTCATAGCTGCCCGTGCTGTCGAGGATGTAGCCGGTGAACAGCGCCATGCCCATGCCGCCGAGCGCCCCCACGGTGCCGCCGATGCCGATCACCGAACCCACTGCGCCGCGCGGGAACACGTCCGAGGGCAAGGTGTAGAGATTGGCGGAGAACGCCTGATGAGCTGCCGTCGCCAGTCCGATGATGAGCACCGCGGCCCAAACGCTGTCGATGCTTTGCGCAAACCAGATCGGCGTGACCGCCAGCGCGCACAACAGCATCGTCGACTTGCGCGCGAAATTGGGGGTGCGCCCGGCCTTGATCAGCCGCGACGACATCCAGCCGCCGAAGATCGATCCGAAGTCGGAGATCAGGTAGATCGCCGCCAGCGGCAGGCCGAAGGTCTTCAGATCCATGTCATAGCGCTCGAACAGATAGCCCGGCAGCCAGAACAGGAAGAACCACCAGATCGGATCGATCAGGAACTTGCCCAAAGCATATGCCCAGGTCTCGCGAACGCTGAGCAGGCGGCTCCAGCCGATCTGCTCGACTGGGTCGGCGGGGTCCTGCTGGATCCAGGCGAGCTCGCCCGGGGTGACGCGCTTGTGCTCGGCCGGGTGGCGATAGATGAACCACCAGGCGGCAAGCCAGACGACGCCGAAGATGCCGGTGATGAAAAACGCCGAGCGCCAGCCGAAATACAGCACCAGCACCGGCACCAGCAAAGGCGTGATGATCGCGCCGACATTGGCCCCGGCGTTGAACAGCCCGATGGCAAAGGCGCGCTCACGCTGCGGGAACCAGTCGGTGACCGCGCGGATCCCTGCGGGGAAGTTGCCGCTCTCACCGATGCCGAGGCCGAAGCGCGCTGCGGCAAAGCTGGCGACGCCGGTGGCAAAGCCGTGCGCCATATGGCCGATGGTCCAGATGACGATCGCGACCGAATAGCCCAGCCGCGCGCCGACGACATCGACGATGCGGCCAAAGCCGACATAGCCGATGGCATAGGCGACCTGGAACCAGAAGACGATGTTGGCAAAGTCGCTCTCGGTCCAGCCGAATTCCGCGACCAGCGTGGGCTTGAGCACGCCGATCATCTGCCGGTCGATATAGTTGATGGCGGTGGCCGCGAACAGCAAGGCGACGATCACCCAGCGATAGCGGCCGGCATTGGCGGCGGCAGCGGTCACGGGCGCGGGCCCGGTCTGGGTGCCGATCGTCGCTGGGGCATCAACCATCTTCACTCTCCCTTGGCCATTTGGCCCTGTGGGTGGCGGCCAGGCTTTTGCCGGTCCGCCACAACGATCTGCTAGCGCGGCGTGGCAGCCACCACCCGGCAGTGCACGGCACCGCAGCCTTCGAAAATCGCGGTAAACGCCTGTCCGATGGCGATTTCATGGACCCCGGTGATCGCGCCGGTCGAGACCCACAGCCCCGCCGAGACATCCATGCCGCGCGCGATCAGGTTGGTCAGCAAAAAGCGCACTGCGCCATAGGGCCCGTCGAGCATCGTCGCTGCGGTCGCCGCGCCGACGACCTCGCCGTCGATCTCGCTGCGCACCGGGATGGCGCACAGATCCAGATCGCGCCAGCCCTGCAACGCCGGGCCCTGGACCAGCCCGGCATTGTTGCCGAAATCGGAGACGGTGACCAGCGGGCCATCGGTGTTGATGCCGGGATAAGGCGAGCTGGCGACCTCGATGCCCAGCCGGACATCGTCGAGCAGCGCCTTGGTGCCTTCGTCGTCACAGGGGACCGGGCCGGTAAAGCCGGGGGCCACGTGCAGCAGCATCTCGGCCTCGCCGGCGGCAAAGCCGCCGTGGAACACCGGCATGTCGGGCGCATGGCCATCGGCCGCATCGACGATCGAATCGGCAAAAATCGGTCCGGACAGGCGGTTGGCGCCCAGCTGGCCATCGAGCGGCGGGTTGATCCGTCCGACCTTCCAACCCACCACCGCGCGCCCGTCGATGACGATCGCGCGATCCTGGATCGTGTAGGCCGCCTGCAGTTCCTGCGGCTTGAGGCCCGGATAGCTATGCAGCGCGCGCGCCTCGCGGCGGGCACTGACAAAGGCCATGGCAACATCGTCGGCCTGTTCGTTCACCGTCAACTCGATCCCCATCCCAAGTCCATCTCTATGACCGGCTGCGTAAAGGAAACCGGTGTCATTCGCAAGTGGCGGCGTTTCGCCCGAGCGTTGTGTGCATGGATAGCGCGATGGTAACCGGTGTCAATGCGCATCCCATTGCCATGATGACCTTGGCGGGGCTAGGAGAAACCGGGCACTGACACCGGTGTAGTCTGGCGATGGAATGGAAACGCGCGTGATGAAGGCAAAGGACGGCAAGCCGACCATCAACGACGTTGCCCGGATCGCCGGCGTTTCCAAGAAAACGGTCAGCCGGGTGATCAACCGTTCGCCTCTGCTCAACGAGGCGACGCGCGAGAAGGTCGAGGCGGTGATCGCTGAGCTTGGCTATGTCCCCAACCCGCAGGCGCGCGCGCTGGCACTGCGGCGCAATTTCCTGATCGGGCTGATCCACGACAACCCCAATGCGCAGATGGTGCTGGGGGTGCAGCAGGGGATCTTGTCGGCGATCCGCGATACCGAGTTCGCGCTGGTGGTCCGCCCGGTCAACCGTCGCTCGCCCGACATGCTAGACGATGTCCGCGCGTTTCTCGACCAGCAGCGGTTGTTCGGCGTGATGCTGCTGCCACCGATTTCCGAGAACGATGCGCTCGCAGCGCTGTGCGAGGAACTGGGCGTGACCTATGTCCGCATGGGATCGGTCCGGCTCGACGATGATGCGCACATGGTCGCATCCAACGACCGCGAGGCAGTGGCCAAGGCGGTCGCCTATCTGGTCGGGCGCGGTCATAGCCGGATCGGCTTCGTCGCAGGGCCCGAGGGCTTCCGTTCGGCCGCAGAGCGCGCTCTGGGTTATAGCGATGCGCTCGAAACCGCCGGAATAGCGCTCGACCCCGCGATCATGGCCGAGGGCAGCTACACCTTCGAGACGGGAATCGCTGCGGGCGAAAAACTGCTCGCCGCGACACCCCGGCCCAGCGCGATCTTTGCCAGCAACGACGAGATGGCCGCCGGTGTGCTCCATGCCGCGCGCACCCAGGGGCTGTCGGTGCCCGAGGATCTGTCGATCGTCGGTTTCGACGATACCGCGATCGCCGCGCATATCTGGCCGCCGCTTACCACCGTGCGCTGGCCGATCGAGGCGATGGCCAAGGCGGCGGCGATCAAGCTGATCGACCCGGCCGAAGCGCGCAAGCACCCCTCGCATTTCCTCTCCGACCTGATCGAGCGTGCCTCGGTCGCCTGACGACCCTGCGGGCCGGGGCAGGGCCAGTTTGGGGTTGCGCCGATCTATGACACCGGTTACCGTCTTTGCCATCAAGCCACAGCAATGCGGGACGCGAGACAGCGTCCACACGAGAGGACAGATATGAAGATCGCCCTGATCACCGAGAACAGCCAGGCTGCCAAGAACGCCATCATCCACGAAGCGCTGACCGATGTCGCCGAACCGCTGGGCCATCAGGTGTTCAATTACGGCATGTATTCCGCCGAGGACGCAGCCTCGCTGACCTATGTCATGAACGGGCTGCTCACCGGCATCCTGCTCAATTCGGGCGCGGCGGATTTCGTGGTCACCGGCTGCGGCACCGGAATGGGATCGATGCTGGCGTGCAACGCCATGCCCGGCGTGTTCTGCGGACTCGTCATCGACCCGACTGACGCGTTCCTGTTCGGCCAGATCAACGACGGCAACGCGATCTCGATGCCCTATGCCAAGGGCTTCGGCTGGGCGGCAGAGCTCAACCTGCGCGATGTCTACGGCAAATTGTTCGATGGCGAACGCGGGCTCGGCTATCCCAGGGAGCGCGCCGAGATCATGCGCACCAACCGCGGTATTCTGAAGGACCTCAAGGCTGCCAGCTGCCACGACATGCTGACCGTGCTCAAGACCGTCGACCAGGACCTGCTCAAGGCTGCGATTGCAGGCGAGCGCTTTGCCGAGTATTTCTACGCCAACGCAAGCGACCAGGAGATGGCGGCGTATCTGAAGGGTATCACGGGCTGAGGCCTGCTAAGGGACACGGGACATGACAGCCAGCCCCTTTGATCTTGCAGGGAAAACCGCTTTGGTCACCGGCGCGAATACCGGCATCGGCCAGGCGATTGCGGTCGCGCTCGCTGAAGCCGGCGTCGATGTCGCGGTCGCGGGCCGGTCGGAGCCGACCGAAACGCTCGCCGCGATCCAGGCGACCGGGCGCAAGGCGGTGAACATCTCCGCGGACTTCGGCTCGATCGAGCCGGTGGGGCGCGTGGTCGACGAGGCGCTTGCGGGGCTTGGACGGCTCGATATCCTGGTCAACAATGCCGGCATCATCCGCCGCGCCGATCTGCTCGACTTCGGCGAGGCGGACTGGGACGCGGTGATCGACACCAACCTCAAGACGCTGTTCTTCCTCAGCCAGGCTGCAGCGCGGCACATGGCGCATCGCGGATCAGGCAAGATCATCAACATCGCCTCGCTGCTGACCTTCCAGGGCGGGGTGCGGGTGCCGAGCTATGCCGCGGCCAAATCGGGCGTCGGCGGGGTGACCAAGGCGATGGCGAACGAACTCGCGCCCAAGGGCGTCCAGGTCAACGCGATCGCGCCGGGGTACATCGCCACCAACAATACCGCCGCGCTGCAGGCGGACGAGACGCGCAACCGCCAGATCATGGAACGCATCCCCGCCGGGCGCTGGGGCCAGCCGCAGGATATTGCCGGCGCGGCTTTGTTCCTGGCATCGCCTGCGTCGGATTACGTCACCGGCCATATACTGGCGGTCGATGGCGGCTGGCTCGCGCGATGAGCAAGGCGGGCGCGGTCGTCTGTTTCGGGGAAATGCTGCTGCGGCTCTCGCCGCCCGGCGTGCGAATGATCGTGCAGGCCCAGGCGCTCGAGATGGCGGTGGGCGGCGCGGAGGCCAATGTCGCCGCCGGGCTCGCCTCGCTGGGGCACGAGGCGCGGATGGTGACGCTGCTGCCCGCCAGCCCGCTGGGCGACAAGGCGCGTTCCGAGCTTGGCGCTGCGGGGGTGGACATCCGCTACGTCGCGCGCGGGCCGGGGCGCATGGGGCTGTATTTTCTCGAGCCGGGCGCGGGGCTGCGCCCTTCCTCGATCACCTATGACCGCGCCGGATCGGCGTTCGCGCAGTGCGACGCGGGTGCATTCGATTTCGCAGGCGCGCTGGAAGGCGCCGCCCTGCTGCATCTGTCGGGGATCACCCCTGCATTGGGCCCCAATGGCGTCGCACTCGCCCGCGCTGCCGTTGCTGCGGCGCAGGCAGCGGGCGTTCCGGTGTGCTTTGACGGCAATTACCGCGCGCTTTTGTGGGACGCATGGGACAGCGACCCGCGCGCAATCCTGACCGAACTGGTGGCGGCTGCGACGGTGCTGATCGGCAACCACCGCGATATCTCGCTGCTGCTGGGCAAGGCCTTTTCGGGCGATGGCGCAGAGCGCAGGCGCGAGGCGGTGGATGCGGCGTTTGCAGCCTTCCCCAATCTCGAGCTGGTTGCCTCGACCGCGCGCCATGTGGTGAGCAGCGATCACCACCGCATCGCCGCGCGGGTCGATACCCGTGCGTCAAAGCACCAGACCGCCGAGATCGATGTCACCGGTATCGTCGACCGGATCGGCACCGGCGATGCCTTTGCCACAGGCGTGCTGCACCAATATCTGCAAGGCGGCGATGCCCAGGCGATGGCCGAAACCGGGCTGGCGCTCGCCGCGCTCAAGCATTCGCTGCCGGGCGACATGTGCCTGATCGGTGCGGGCGAGCTGGCGGCATTCTCGTCCGCCGGCGGCGATGTCCGGCGCTGATCTCACCCGGCGTTCGCTGCTGGGCGTCGGCGCGGCGCTGATCGCGACCCCGGCGCTGGCCAAGGGTGCTGACCCAAAGGTCGGTCGCTTCACCGGAGTGCGCGAGCAGGGCGTGCTCGCGTTCAAGGGCATCCGCTATGGCCGCGCGCAACGGTTCGCGCGCGCGGTGCCGGTGGTGGCGGATGGCGCGGTCAAGGCGCAGGACTTCGCCCCCATCGCGCCGCAGCGCGGCAATCCGAATCTGCCGCAGTCCGAGGATTGCCTGTTCCTCAACATCTGGACGCCTAACGCCAATCCTGCCGCGAAGCGTGCGGTGATGGTGTATTTCCACGGCGGCGCCTACTCCAACGGCACCGTCACCGACCCGCTGACCCATGGCGCCAGGCTCGCGGCTTCAGGCGATGTCGTGGTGGTGACGGTCAACCACCGGCTGAATGCGCTGGGCTATGCCTGGCTCAAGCCGCTGGGCAAGCGCTTTGCCGATAGTGGCAATCTGGGCCAGCTCGACCTGACCCTCGCGCTCGAATGGGTGCGCGACAATATCGCAGGTTTTGGCGGCGACCCGGGCAAGGTGATGGTGTTCGGCCAGTCGGGCGGCGGGGCGAAGATCGCGACCTTGATGGCGATGCCCGCAGCAGATGGCCTGTTCCACAGCGCCGCGACGATGAGCGGCCAGCAGGTCGTCGCCAGCGGCCCGGGCAACGCGTGGAAGCGGACCCAGGCGCTGATCGCGGCTTTGGGGCTCCAGCCCGGCGATGCAGAAGGGCTGCTGGCAATGCCCACCGACCGCATCGTCGAAGCGCTCACCGCGACAGATCCGATCATGGGCGGGGCGGTCTATTTCGGCCCGGTGCTCGACATGACCAACCTGCCGCGCCACCCGTTCTGGCCCGATGCCGCGCCGCAATCGAACCACATTCCGATGATCCTGGGCAACACGCGCGAGGAGACGCGCGCGTTCATCGACCCCAGGGGCGCGAAGCTCAAGGGTCTGGGGTGGGACAATCTGGCCGATCGCGTTTTGCCCGAAATCAAGATCGACCTCGATGTCGATTGGGTGGTGGCGCAGTACCGCGCGCAATATCCCGACTGGAGCCCCGAACAGATCTTCTATTCGGCGACCACCGCGGGCCGGTCGTGGCCGGGGCAGGTGATCGAGGCGGATGCGCGGGCGCAGGCGGGCGCAGCGGCGACCTGGGTGTACCAGCTCGACCGCTCTTCGCCGATCGACCCCTTGCGCGGCGCGGCGCACACCGACGACATTCCCTACGTGTTCGGCACGCTCGATGCCCCCGGAAGCATGAGTGGCACCGATGCAGGCGCGCGCGCGACCCGTGACGTGATGATGCAGGCGTTTGCGGGGCTGGCGAAGACCGGTGTGCCAGGGCTCGCGGAGTGGTCGCCCTACACGCTGCCCGACCGCGCAACCTTGGTCGTCGGCGACGGCACCGCGACCGCCCTCAACGATCCGCGCCGCTGGGAACGCGAGCTCTGGGCTAAGGCTCCTTACGTTCAGCCGGGGAGCTGATCGGCGCTTCCCTGGGTTCTGCCACGGGATAGGCGATGATCAGCGCGAGCGGCTTGTCCCCCTTCTGCCAGATCCCCACCACCGCGCCGTCATAAAGATACGCGGTCATCCCGGGTTTGAGCGTTGCGCGCTGGCCGTCAGAGACGACCTCGCCCTCGCCGTCGAGCACATAATAGACCTCGTCGTGGGCGATTGCGTGCTCGCCGATCGCCGACCCGATATCGAGCGTGCGGCGGCGGAATTCCATCCGGCGCGGTTGCCGCGCATGGTCGCTGATCCGCCACGCGGTGCTCATCCCGATGGCGCCATGCGGCGGCGGCTCGCGGCGCACGGTGTCGGCCTCGTCGATCACAGCCATCGGCGGGGCTGCGAGCAGCAGCAGCGCGAGAAGGCCGCTCATGGCTGGGGCCGAGCTTGGCGCTGGCGCATTTCGCGGTCACGGGTGGAAAGCGATTCCTGGCTCTCCCCCTTCTGCCCGGGATAGCGCCCCGATTTCGGGGTCATCGTGTCGAGGTTCCACTCGGCCTCGACGAAGCGTGCGGCGGTGGGGGCAGACCTGGGGTAGCCGCCGACCTCCCTCTCGTCGTCGATGATGTCGCCGCGCCCTTCGGCAACGAAGAACAGCACGCGGATGTCGTCAGGCGCTCGGTCCCAGGGGCGGGCGCCTGCGGTCTGCAGCAACGATGTCTCGACCTCGCCCGAAGGCAGGATGCGGTATTGCGACAGATCGGCGAGCGGCGCCCTGGCGGTGATCAGTTTCGCGCGAGTCTCGCCATAGCGGCCGAACTGGGGGAGGGGATTGCCGTGCCGGTCGACCGCGCGGTTGTCCTTGCCGAAATAGGCAAGGTCGCCATCGCCGCCCAGCATCAGGAAGGGGAGTCCTTCGTTGGTGTCGTTGCCGCCGCGCATGACATTGCCGACCGCGGTGATCTCGCCGGTGACATAGTCCTGCCCCAGCCATTCGAGATTCATCAGGTTGTAGTGCACCGCGCGGTGGCCGGGATTGTAGATCAGGTTGTTGATCATCGCGACCTGCGCCCCGCCCTTGACCAATGGCGCACGCTCGACATTGTGCGCCCAGACATTGCGGTAGAAGGTGATGTGGGTGGCGTTGTCGTGGATCAGCGATCCCTTGGAGTGCTCGCCCTTGGGGTGGCTCGAATTGGCAAGCCCTTCGGCGGCAAGGTTGTCGCGGAAGACGATGTGGTGGCTGGTCCCGGCGCGCCACTCGGCAAGCGTCTTGCCGGTAAAGCGCGGGCCGGATGCGGACATGTTCTCGTCCACCCCCCACAGAAAGCTGCAATGCTCGACCACGATGTTGCGCGCCGCGACGGTGGAAAACGAATCCGCCTCCCAGCCCGACATGCGTGCCTGGCCATCCGCGCCGGTCATGACGCGCAGGTGCGAGACCACGACATCGTGCGTCTTCACATCGATCCCGCCCTTGATCAGCGTGATCCCCGGCGACGGCGCGGTCTGCCCGGCGATGGTGACAAACGGCTCGGTGATGTCGAGCGAACTGCGCCCCAGATCGATCACCCCGCCAACCTCGAACACGATGATGCGCGGGCCCTTGGCGGCAAGCGCTTCGGCGAACGATCCCGGACCCGATTGTGCCAGCGTCGTCACCTTGATGATTCGCCCGCCCGCGCCGCCCCGGGTGGGGTCGGCCGGATGCGGCTCGGCCAGCGCCGGTGTGAGGGTGGCAAGCGCGAATGCGCCGATGCACAGGGTTTTTCCCAGTCTCGCAAGCATGTCTCTCTCCCGTTGCCATGGTTATTGACAGACGCCCGACTTGAGGGCAATACATAATGACACCGGTTACCGTGTTAGCATTTGTTGCTGAGACGCACGCCGGAAAGACAGTAAAAGACAGTGTGTGCTCGCCAGCCGATCTGGACGAGCACGGGAGCCAGGGTGTCGAAGAGGGTCAGAGCGTGTCCGCGTCTTCTCCTTTGACACCGGTAGCAATAGGCCCGAAAAGGGCAATTGGGAGGGGATTGAACATGGGCAGTCGGATTTCGCAGCGGGCATCGCGCGTTTCTATCATCAAGCTGGCACTGCTTGCAGGCTGCGCACTGGGTGCAGCAGGCACGGCGCAGGCGCAGGACGCCACCGCGCAGGACCAGGCCGCCGAGAATGACGCCGTTGCCGCCGACGAAATCGTCGTCACCGGTTTCCGCCAGTCGCTCGAGGCCGCGATCAACCTCAAGCGCAATTCGGTGGGCGCGATCGATGCGATCGTCGCCGAGGATATCGCCAAGTTCCCCGACCAGAACCTTGCCGAATCGCTGCAGCGCATCCCCGGCATCTCGATCACCCGCGACGCCGGCGAAGGCCGCGCGATCACCGTGCGCGGTCTGGGCAGCCAGTTCACCCGCGTCCGCGTCAACGGGCTCGAAACCGTCGCCACCTCCACCGACGGCGCTTCGGCCAACCGCGACCGCGCGTTCGATTTCAACGTCTTCGCCTCCGAACTGTTCAGCTCGATCGTCATCCACAAGACTGCCGAGGCCAGCCTCGACGAAGGTTCGCTGGGTGCTGTCGTTGACCTCAACACCGGCAACCCGCTCGCTGCCAAGGCGGGCTTCACCGCAGTCGGATCCGCGGTGGTGAGCTATAACGACCTGTCCGAATATGCAGGGCCGCGCCTTGCAGGGCTGCTGAGCTGGCGCAACGATGCCGGCACGTTCGGCGTGTCGCTCTCTGCCGCGTATCAGAAGACGCAGGTGCTGGAGCTGGGCAACAACACGGTGCGCTGGGCGCAGGCCCGCTTTGACTCGGTCAATGGCACCCCCTGTTTCCAGCAGAGCGCGGCCAATACGGCAGGGCGTCCGAACAGCGGGGGCGTGTATCGTCCCAGCGCAGCCTGTGACCAGGCCACGCTCTCCTTCCATCCGCGCATCCCGCGCTATGGTGAAGTAAAGCACGACCGCGAGCGTCTGGGCATCACCGGATCGATCCAGTTCGCACCGACCGACATGACCAAGTTCTCGATCGACGGTCTTTTCTCGCGCTTCAACAGCGACCGCCGCGAGCGCTGGGGCGAGGTATTGTTCCGTTCGAACGAGCGCTCGATCGACGTCATCAATCCGGTGTACGACGCCAACAACAACATGATCAGCGGCACCTTCAACGATGCCTGGGTCCGCACCGAACATTACCTGCGCGAAAGCACCACCGAATTCTACCAGGTCGGCGGGACCTGGGACCAGGATCTTTCGGACAGCTTCCGCTTCACGCTGCTGGGGGGCATTTCCAAGTCGACCGCAGACATTCCGGTGGAAACGACCATCGTTTTCGATGACCGCGACGCGCAGGGCTATAGCTACGACTATTCCGACATGAAGCGGCCGAAGCTGACCTTCGGCACCAGCGTCACCGATCCGGCAGTCTTCCAGCTCGCCGAGATCCGCGATCGGCCCTCTGAAATCGTCAACCAGTTCAAGACCGCTCAGCTGCGCACCGAATGGGATGTGGCCGAGGGTTTCACCATCAAGGCGGGCGTGATGTGGCGCCGGTTCGAATTCGACACCGTGGCGTTCACGCGCGACACCGCGGTTTGCGGCAATGGCGGCCTTGATCGCGTGCTGGGCACGGTCACCTGTTCGCCAACCGCCGCGTTCGGCCCTGCCGCTATCTATGGCCTGCCCGTCACCGCGCAGATCTCCGAATTGTTCGAGCTGGGCAAGGCAGGTCAGCCGGCAGGCAATACCAACGCCTGGCTGGTCCCGAACCTCGACACCGCGGCCGAATTCACCAAGCTCTACAGCCGTCCGCTCGCGCTGGACGCAGGCAACAATCGCGGGGTGCAGGAAACGACCAAGGGCGGTTATGTGCAGTTCGATGCGAAGGGCGAACTGCTCGGCGTGGAATATGCCCTGAACGCTGGCATCCGTTACGTGAAAACCGAACAGTCCTCATATGGTCTGGTCGGCACGGTCGATCGGACAGTGGAGCGCAGCTATGACGACTGGCTGCCGTCTGCCAACCTGGCGATTTTCCCGACGCAGAACGTCATCCTCCGGTTCGCCGCAGCGGACGTCATCACCCGCCCGACGCTGGGCGCCTTGACCCCAGGTGGAACGGCGGATGGTTTCAACTACCGCGTGAGCACGGGCAACCCCTTCCTCGAACCCTTCCGCGCCACCAATTATGACATGTCGGCGGAATGGTATTTTGCACCTCAGGCCGTTCTGTCGGTCGCCTGGTTCAAGAAGAACATCGCCACCTTCACGCGCAGCGATTCCATAACCGAGCTGACCTATGCGCAAACCGGCGCGCCGGTGACATCGCTCAACCCCAGCTCTCCTGCAGCGATCAATCCGTCGCAGCTTCTGGAACCCCGCTGGGTGCTGTCCACGACTGTGAACGGCGAAGGTGCGACGCTCGAAGGATGGGAAATCGCGGCACAGATTCCGTTCTCCGCCTTTACCGACGGGTTCCTGGGCAATTTCGGCATTCTGGCCAACGCGACCTTCATCTCCTCCGATGCCGATTATCAGCTGCAAGGACCGATCACGGTTGCAAACCAGCCCAACGGCAATCTTGGGCCGCTCACCAACGTCAATGTCACCAACACACTCGCCAACGTGTCGAAGCGTTCCTACAACGGCACATTCTATTATGACGACGGCAAGTTCTCCGCCCGTGTCATGGCCACCTATCGCAGCCGGTGGCACGAAGGTGCGAGCGGCACCGGCAACATCCTCGAAGGCTTTGGCAGCCAGTTCAACCTCGATGCCTCGATCCGCTACAAGGTGACCGAATGGCTTGAGGTTTCGCTGGAAGGCAACAACCTGACCGACACCTATCGCTATCGCTTCACCGATTTCGATGCGGACCGGAACTACGAGAACAACCATTTCGGCCGCACCTTCTTCCTCGGTGCTCGCTTCAAATACTGATGACAACCGGGTCAGCGGTTCGACGCTGTTCCTGCTGAATTGACCGGAGGAGTCGCCATGAAGATCGATCGCCGATCCCTTATGGCGGCTCCTCTGGCTTTGGGGATGGCGCACAGTGCATGGGCGCAGACCGCGGTGCCGGGCGGCGCGCTCCCGCCCGGGCTGCCGCAACCGTCCGAAACCATCGATCTGTGGCCCGGTGGCGCGCCTGGCATGCCCGCACGAGCCCTTGCCGAGACCGTGCAGGAACGCTCGACCGACCGGCTGGTCACCGATCGGGCGGTCTTTGGCATAACCAAGGCCCGGATGGCGGTGTTCAGACCCGACCGGCCCAATGGCGCTGGCGTGCTGATCACGCCGGGCGGCGGCTATCGCTGGGTGGTGGTCGACAAGGAAGGCTATGAAATGGGCCGCTGGCTGGCAGCGCGCGGCTTTACTGCGTTCGTGCTGTTCTACCGGCTGCCGGGCGAGGGCTGGGCGGCAGGGCCGGATGTGGCGCTCGCCGATGCGCAGCGCGCGATGCGGCTGATCCGCGCGCGTTCCGGCGACTTCGCGCTGGATCCAGAGCGCGTGTCGGCGATGGGCTTTTCCGCTGGCGGCCATCTGTGTGCCGATCTCGCCACACGGTTCGATGCCAAGGTGTATGCGCCGGTCGACGAGGCGGACAAGCTTTCCGCCAAGCCGCGCAGCGCAGCGCCGATCTATCCGGTGATCTCGATGACCGCGCCCGATGCGCATGCCGGATCACGCGAACTGCTCGTCGGCAAAAGCGCGAGCCCGGCGCTCGAGGCCGCGCATTCGCCGCATCTGAACGTGCCCGCCGATGCGCCGCCGTTCTTCCTGCTCCACGCCGAGGATGACGATGCGGTGCCGGTCAACAACACGCTGTTGCTGCGCGCTGCGCTCAAGGCGGAACAGATCCGTGTCGAGACGCATCTGTTCGAGCATGGCGGGCATGGCTTTGGCCTGCGCAAGGCGATCGGCAAGCCGGTCGAGGTCTGGCCCGAGCTCTGGCGCGCCTGGGCGCGGACAACCGGGCTGGCGCTGTGAGTTCGCCCCCCACCTTCGACCGGCGCGGCGCGATGGCCTCGGCCGGTTTGACCGCTCTGGCGCTGGCCGCACCTGCGCGCGCCAGCACTGCCCCGGCGCCGATGCCCTCCCCAGACTGGCGCCGGGGTCTGGACAACCAGCGGATCGCCGATCTGGGCGATGGCACCTTCCTCAACCCGGTGCTTTCAGGCGACCGGCCCGATCCCGCAATCCTCAAGGATGGCGAGGACTATTACCTCACCTTCTCGAGCTTCGAATCCTATCCCGGGCTGCTGATCTGGCATTCGCGTGATCTGGTGAACTGGCAGCCCCGCAAGCCAGCGCTCACCCGCAACATCGGGTCGGTCTGGGCGGTCAGCCTGGAGAAGCACGAGGGGCGCTATTTCCTGTATATCCCGGTGAAAGCATCGCCGCAGAACGACATCTTCGTCATCTGGGCAGACCATATCGACGGCCCATGGAGCGATCCGGTGCCATTGGGGCTGCACAAGCATATCGACCCCTGCCACGCGGTCGGCGAGGACGGGTCGCGCTGGCTGTTCCTGTCGGGCGGAGACCGCGTGCGGCTGTCCGACGACGGGATGCGCGCGACCGGCGAGGTTGAGCATGTCTACGACCCGTGGCGCTATCCCAGCGAATGGGATGTCGAGGGCTTCGCGCCCGAGGGCCCCAAAATCCACCGCATCGGCAAATGGTTCTACATGCTCACCGCCGTTGGGGGCACGGCAGGGCCTCCCACGGGTCATATGGTCATCGCTGCCCGTTCGCGATCGATCCACGGCCCGTGGGAGCAGCATCCCGGCAATCCACTGGTGCGCACCACCGATATCCGCGAGGCGTGGTGGTCGCGGGGCCATGCCAGCCTGGTCGAGGCGCCCGATGGGTCATGGTGGAGCCTGTACCACGGCTATGAGAACGGCTTCTGGACGCTGGGGCGGCAATGCCTGCTCGATCCGGTGGAGTGGGGCGCCGATGGCTGGTTCCGCATGACCGGGGGCGATCTTTCGCAGCCGATTCCCAGGCCCAAGGGGGGCAGGGCGCTGCCGCACGGCATGGCGCTGAGCGATGATTTCGCGACGCTGCAGCTGGGCACCAAATGGTCGTTCTTCCGTCCTGCGCCCGACGAGGCCGCGCGCGTGCGGGTGCAGGACAACGCATTGTTCCTGCGCGGCAAGGGGCTCGCGCCGTCCACCGGATCGCCGCTGCTGCTGACCGCGGGCGACACCTCCTATCGCTTCGAATGCGACATCGAGCTGGCGCCGGGCGGTACCGCGGGGCTGGTGTTGTTCTATGACGACAAGCTCTACGCGGGTCTGGGCTTCGATGCAGTGCGCTTCGTGACCCACCAATACGGCATCGAGCGCGCGCGCCCGGTCAATCCGCATGGGGGCCGGATGCGTCTGAGGGTCACCAACCGCCGTCATATCGTGAGCTTTCACACATCGGGCGATGGCGGCAGGACCTGGCTCAAGTTCGATCGCGGCATGGAAGTGTCGGGCTATCATCACAATGTCCGCGGCGGCTTTCTGATGCTGAGGCCGGGGCTATATGCGGCGGGACCAGGCGAGGCGGCGTTCCGCAATTTTCGCTTTACCGCGCTCGCCGCGGAATAGGGGGTGCGCGCGGCGGCCCGTGGTTGAACCCGCGCCCGCTTGCTGCTAGCTGCCCGGGCGAAACCGCCGGGGCGCAAGGGTGCCCTGTTTGCCCCACGCTCCAGTTGCAAGGACAGCTTATGGTCCCCCGTTATTCCCGCCCCGCCATGACCGCCATCTGGGAGCCCGAGGCGAAGTTCCGCATCTGGTTCGAGATCGAGGCGCACGCCACCGATGCGCTGGCCGAATTGGGCGTGGTGCCCAAGTCCGCCGCCAAGGCGTTGTGGGCGTGGTGGGCGACCAATCCGGTGATCGACGTTGCCGCGATCGATGCAATCGAGGCGGTCACCAAGCACGATGTCATCGCGTTCCTCACCTGGGTGGCCGAGCAGGTCGGCGACGAGGCGCGCTTCATGCATCAGGGCATGACCAGCTCGGACGTGCTCGATACCTGCCTTGCGGTGCAGCTGGCGCGCGCCTCCGATATTCTTCTTGCCGATCTCGATGCGCTGCTCGAGGCGATCGAGCGCCGCGCGATGGAGCACAAATATACGCCGACCATCGGCCGCAGCCATGGTATCCATGGCGAGCCGACCACCTTCGGCCTCAAGCTCGCGCAGGCCTATGCCGAGTTCGACCGTTGCCGCGCCCGCCTCAAGGCCGCGAAGGCCGAGATCGCCACCTGCGCGATTTCGGGCGCGATCGGCACCTTTGCCAACATCGATCCGCGCGTCGAGGCGCATGTCGCCAAGAAGCTCGGCCTGGCGCTCGAGCCGGTTTCGACCCAGGTCATCCCGCGCGACCGCCACGCGATGTATTTCGCGACGCTGGGCGTGATCGCTTCGTCGGTCGAGCGGCTGGCGACCGAAGTGCGCCATCTGCAGCGCACCGAAGTGCTCGAGGCCGAGGAGTATTTCTCCCCCGGACAGAAGGGCTCGTCGGCGATGCCGCACAAGCGCAATCCGGTGCTGACCGAGAACCTGACCGGGCTCGCCCGCGTGGTCCGCGCCGCCGCGATCCCCGCGATGGAGAACGTCGCCTTGTGGCACGAGCGCGATATCTCGCACAGCTCGGTCGAGCGCTTCTTCGGCCCCGATGCCACGATCACGCTCGATTTCGCGCTGGCGCGGCTCACCGGCGTGATCGACAAATTGCTGGTCTATCCTGCGCGGATGCAGAAGAACCTCGACAAGATGGGCGGGCTTGTCCACTCGCAGCGGGTGCTGCTGGCGCTGACCCAGGCCGGGGTGAGCCGCGAGGATGCCTATCGCCTGGTCCAGCGCAACGCGATGCAGGTGTGGGAATCGGACGGCGAACTGTCGCTGCTCGAACTGCTCAAGGCCGATGCCGAGGTGACCGCTGTGCTGTCGCCGCAGGAGATCGAGGAGAAGTTCAACCTCGATTATCACTTCAAGCATGTCGACACGATTTTCGCGCGGGTCTTCGGCTGATCCGGGCACCGAAACCCAAGCGACTGGCCATGACGCGATTATGCTCCTATGCTCCCGCCGACCGCCGGGACGCGGACACTTATTGAGGAGACACCGCGGTCATGCAGTTCCTGAAGACACTGGTGATCATCATGCTGGTCGTGGTGTTCATCGTGTTTGCCTATAACAACTGGCAGGCCGTCACGCTCGATCTGTGGGGCGGGCTGCAGCTGGTCACCAAACTGCCGGTGCTGCTGATGCTGACTTTTCTGGCGGGCTTCCTGCCGCTTTGGGCCTACCATCGCACCAGCAGCTGGCGGATGAAGCGGCGGATCGTGACGCTGGAGGCCAACCAGACGCGCGCTGCCGCTACTGCCGCATCACCGGTGCAGGCCGCGCCGCAGCCGCCTGCCAGCATCATCAACGAACAAGAACCGGAGAGCGCCTTGCGCTCGGTATGACACGGTCAACAGGGGGTCTCGCGCACATCATGTCCAATCCGATCTATCTTGCGGTTGACCTGCCCGATCTGGCGCGCGCCAGCGCGTTGGTGCAATCGGTTCGCGCCCATATCGGCGGGGTCAAGCTGGGGCTCGAATTCTTCTGCGCGCATGGCCATCACGGCGTGCACGAGATCGCCAAGCTCGGCCTGCCGATATTCCTCGACCTCAAGTTGCACGACATCCCCAACACCGTCGCCGCTGCCATGCAGGCGATCCATGTGCTGGAACCGGCGATCGTCACCGTTCATGCCGCTGGTGGCCGCGCGATGATGGAAGACGCGAAGGCAGCGGCAGGCGCACAGACCAAAGTGGTCGCGGTCACCATGCTGACCAGCCTGGACGATGACGACATGAACCAGATCGGCATGGCCGGTACCGCGCACGACAACGTGCTGCGGCTGGCGGACCTTGCGCATCAGGCGGGCCTCGACGGCATCGTATGTTCGGGCCAGGAGGTCGGCGCGGTGCGTCACCAGTGGCGCGACGGCTTTTTCGTCGTGCCCGGCGTCCGCCCCGCCAGCGCCACTGCAGGCGACCAGAAGCGCGCGGTCACCCCGCGCCAGGCGCGCGATGCCGGCGCTTCGGTGCTGGTCATCGGCCGCCCGATCGCGCGTGCGGCAGAGCCCGATCAGGCGGCACGGGATATCATGGCGACGCTGTGAGGCCTGTTTTCCTTCCCGTCACCCTGAACTTGTTTCAGGGCCCAATTCTCCTCTCGCATGGTGCTGGCCAAGACGTACCATGGGTGCTGAAACAAGTTCAGTATGACGACTAAACAACCGGTTGAGAGACAATGAACACCCTCATCAAGATCTGCGGGCTTTCCACCGAAGCCGCCATCGATGCTGCCGCTGCGAACGGCGCGAGCCACATCGGCCTGGTGCATTTCGAAAAGAGCCCGCGTCACGTCACGCTCGATCAGGCCGCGAAGCTGCGCGCGCGCACGCCGACCAGCCTCAAGGTCGTGCTGCTGCTGGTCAACGCGTCGCCGGTGCTGACCGAGCAGGCGTACAAGGCGGTGCGGCCCGATGTCATCCAGTTCCACGGGTCGGAAAAGCCCGAATGGCTGACACTGGTGAAGAAGCACATGAAGGTCGAGGTGTGGAAGGCGCTGGGGCTGCGCAGCGCCGAGACACTCGCCAACGCGCGCCGCTTCGACGGCATCGCCGACCGGCTGATCTTCGATGCCCCGGCACAGGCGCTTCCGGGCGGCAACGGGACCAGGGTCGACTGGTCGCTGCTCGCCGGGCATCGGCATCTGGTCCCCTGGGGGCTTGCAGGCGGGCTGGATGCGGACAATGTCGAAGAGGCTCTGGCCGCGACGCATGCGCCGCTGGTCGACGTCTCCTCGGGGGTCGAAAGCGCGCCCGGGCTCAAAGATATGGACAAGATGGCGCGCTTTTGCCAAGCGGTTGCCAACCATGACCAACGCAACCACCAAGCCTAACAGCTATCGCAATCAACCCGACGCACAGGGCCATTTCGGCCAGTTCGGCGGGCGCTATGTTGCAGAAACCCTGATGCCTTTGGTGCTCGATCTCGAGAAGCACTATCGCGCAGCGCAGGCAGACCCCGCGTTCAAGGCGCAGTTCGATGATCTGCTCGAGCATTATGTCGGCAGGCCCAGCCCGTTGTATTACGCCGAGCGGTTGACCGAGGAACTGCGCAAGGACGCGCCTGCAGGCAAGGGTCCGCAAATCTGGTTCAAGCGCGACGAGCTCAACCACACCGGCGCGCACAAGATCAACAACTGCATTGGCCAGATCCTGCTCGCGATGCGCATGGGCAAGACCCGGATCATCGCCGAGACCGGTGCAGGCCAGCACGGCGTCGCCACCGCGACCGTGTGCGCGCGCTTCGGCTTGCCCTGCGTGATCTATATGGGCGCGACCGATGTCGCGCGGCAGCAGCCCAATGTGTTCCGGATGAAGCTGCTCGGCGCGGAGGTCATTCCGGTGACGAGCGGCGCAGCGACGCTCAAGGACGCGATGAACGAGGGGCTGCGCGACTGGGTCGCCAACGTCCACGACACCTTCTACATCATCGGCACCGCCGCCGGCCCGCACCCTTACCCCGAACTGGTCCGCGATTTTCAAAGCGTGATCGGCAAGGAAGCGCGCGCGCAGATGCTTGCCCGCATCAACCGCCTGCCCGACCTGCTGGTCGCGGCGATCGGCGGCGGATCGAACGCGCTTGGCCTGTTCCACCCGTTCCTCGACGATCCCGATGTGAAGATGCTCGGCGTGGAAGCGGCAGGCTACGGCCTCGATGGCAACGAGCATGCCGCGAGCCTCTTGGGCGGTTTCCCCGGCATCCTCCACGGCAACAAGACCTATCTGCTGCAGGACGAGGACGGCCAGATTACCGAGGGCCACTCGATCAGCGCAGGGCTGGATTATCCGGGCATCGGCCCCGAACACGCATGGCTCAAGGACATGGGCCGGGTGGAGTACACTGCGATCACCGATGACGAGGCGCTGGACGCGTTCCAGTTGCTCTGCCGCACCGAAGGCATCATCCCCGCGCTCGAGCCTGCGCATGCGATTGCGGCGGTGGCGAAGGTCGCTCCCACGATGGACCGCGATGCGATCATCCTCGCCAACCTGTGCGGCCGCGGCGACAAGGACATCTTCACCGTTGCTGAGAAGCTGGGAGTGGAGATGTGAGTTCGCGTCTCGCTAACGCCTTCCCCGGCGATCGCGCGGCTCTGGTGTGCTTCGTCACCGCAGGCGATCCTGACGCCGCCGCTACCCCTGCCATCCTCGACGCGCTGGTCGAAGGCGGGGCGGACGTGATCGAACTCGGCATGCCGTTCACCGATCCGATGGCCGATGGCCCCGCGATCCAGGCGGCGAACCTGCGCAGCCTCGCGGCGGGCACCAAGACCGCCGACATCTTGGCAATCGCCACCGGTTTCCGCCGCCGCCACCCTAACGTGCCGCTCGTGCTGATGGGCTATGCCAATCCGATGACCCGGCGAGGGCCCGAATGGTTTGCCGATGCCTGCGCGTCTGCCGGGGTCGACGGCGTGATCTGCGTTGACATTCCGGTCGAGGAAGATGCGTCGCTAGGCCCGGCTCTTCGCTCCAAGGGTATCGCGCCGATCCGGCTTGCCACGCCCACCACCGATGCCGCGCGGCTTCCCGCCGTGCTCGAAGGCGCGGGCGGGTTTTTGTATTACGTTTCGGTCGCAGGCATCACCGGCAAGCAGCAGGCGGTGCAGGCGAGCATCGAGGAAGCGGTCGCGCGGCTCAAGGCCTCGACCGATCTGCCGATCGCGGTGGGCTTCGGCGTGCGCACGCCCGAACAGGCCGCCGCGATCGGACGCGTCGCCGATGGGGTTGTCGTGGGCAGCGCGATCGTCGAGATTGTCAGCCAGCACGGCGCGGATGCCGCAGGCCCTGTGCGCGATTACGTCCGCACGCTGGCCGACGCCATCGCCACCGCCCGCCAGACCGCAACCGCCTGAGGAGCTTAAGCCGATGAACTGGTTCAGCCGAGTCCGCAACGCGATGCCCTTCATCGCCCGTCAGGACAATTCGCCCGACAATCTGTGGCACAAGTGCAAGGCCTGCGGCGAAATGGTGTTCGCCAAGGAGTTCGAGGACAACCTCTCGGTCTGCCCCAAATGCGGCCATCACGAACGCATAGGCTCTGCCGCGCGCTTTGCGATGCTGTTCGACGACCAGTTGTGGGAAGAACTGCCCTCGCCGGTGGTCAAGGAAGACCCGCTCAAGTTCCGCGACAGCAAGAAATACGCCGACCGGCTGAAGGCCGCGCGTGCCGCCAATGTCGGCAACGACGCGCTGACCAACGCCCTGGGCCGGATCAAGAGCCACAAGGCGGTGGTCGGGGTGCAGGATTTCGCCTTCATGGGCGGATCGATGGGCATGGCGGTCGGCGCGGCGTTCATCGCCGGGACCGAGCGCGCGATCGCCGAAAAGTGCCCGTATGTGATCTTCACTGCCGCGGGCGGTGCGCGGATGCAGGAGGGCATCCTCTCGCTGATGCAGATGCCGCGCAGCACCGTCGCGATAACGCGGCTGCACGCGGCAGGACTGCCCTACATCGTCGTGCTGACCGACCCCACCACCGGCGGTGTCACCGCAAGCTATGCGATGCTGGGCGATGTCCAGATGGCCGAACCCAACGCATTGATCGGCTTTGCCGGGCAGCGGGTGATCGAACAGACGATCCGCGAAAAGCTGCCCGAAGGCTTCCAGCGCTCGGAATATCTGCTTGAGCACGGGATGCTCGACATGGTGGTCGAGCGCAAGGACCTGCGAGACCGGCTTGGCAGCGTGATCGATTATCTGATGGCGGCGAAGGCTGCGGCGTGAGGCTGGCGGGGCGCAGCAGTAACTCGCTGGCCGCGCCCTCTCCCCTCCCGCCTGCAGGAGGGGTGCCCAAAGGGCGGGGTGGGGGCGAGGCGCAGCCGAGCCTTCGGGCAGTCGTGCTCCCTGCCCACCCCGGTCCGGCAAGCCGGACCTGCCCCTCCCGCACGCGGGAGGGGAGAAGGTGATGCCCGACCACGCCTTCTCCTCCGACCCTGCAGTCCAGACCCAGCTGGACCGGCTGACCGCATTGTCGCCGGGGCGCGATGTGCTGGGGCTGGAGCGGATCACCGCGCTGCTCGCCCGGCTGGGCGACCCGCATCACCGCCTGCCGCCGGTGTTCCATGTTGCGGGCACCAACGGCAAGGGATCGACCTGCGCCTTTCTGCGCGCCGCGATCGAGGCCTCGGGGTTGTCCTGCCATGTCTACACCAGCCCCCATCTGGTTCGGTTCAACGAACGCATCCGCATCGCCGGGCGGCTGATCGAGGACGACATGCTCGCCGCTTACCTCGCGCGGGTGCTCGATATCGCCGAGGGCACCGGCGCGAGCTTCTTCGAGGTGACGACTGCTGCTGCGTTCCTCGCCTTTGCCGAGACGCCTGCCGATGCGTGCGTGATCGAGGTTGGCCTTGGCGGCAGGCTCGATGCAACCAACGTGCTGCCGCAGCCTGCGGTGTGCGGCATCGCCGCGCTGGGAATCGACCACGAAGCCTTCCTGCTCGCGCCCGAAGCGGGCACGCCGGACTTGCCCATGGAGCGGATCGCGTTCGAGAAGGCAGGCATCGCCAAGGCCGACGTGCCGCTGGTGATCCAGCGTTATGCCACAGGCATGATGGGCGCGATCGCGGGGCAGGCGATGCGCGCCGGGGCTTATGTGAAGTCGCGCGGCGAGGACTGGGATGCAGCGCTGTATCAGGGGCGGCTGCACTATCGCGATGTCGACGGACGGCTGAGCCTGCCGGTGCCCAGGTTGCCGGGCGAGCATCAGGCGGACAATGCGGCGCTGGCCGTGGCGATGATCCGCCACCAGAGCGCGGTCACTATCCCCGACAGCGCGCTGTCCGCCGCGATGGGCTGGGCCGACTGGCCCGCGCGGCTGCAGCGGCTGGGCGTTGGCCCGCTGACCGCCTTGCTCGGCACGGGCGAGGCGGTGTGGCTCGACGGCGGGCACAATCCCGATGCGGGCGCGGCGCTGGCGCGGCATATCGATGGCATGGGCGGCAAAGTGCACCTGATCATCGGCATGCTCTCGAACAAGCAGCCGGGCGCGTTGCTCGGCCCGCTCGAGCCTTTTCTCGCCAGCGTCACCGCTTTGCCGGTGCCGGGCCACGAATGGCACGATGCCGATGCGTTTCAGGCGTGCCTGACGTCGGGGCTCGAGGTGACGGCGGCGACGGATGTGCGCTCTGCGGTCCAGCGCCTCTCTGACCAGCAGCCGATGCCGGTGCTGATCGCAGGTTCGCTCTATCTGGCCGGCGAGGTGCTCAAGGCGAACGGCCAGGAGCCCGATTGACGCCCGGACATCCGCGCGAACGCGGATATCGGGGCAATTTTCCTGCAATCTGGTTGGCTGGCTCCGGCCTGTCGCCCCAAAGCGGGTGGTTCAGAGCGGGAAGGCCTGGCGGATCGCCAGCAGGCGGCGCAGCGCGCGGCCCAGCGGCAGTTCCTCGGACATGCCCATGCCGCCGTGCAGCTGGATCGCCTGCTTGCCGACCTCGACCCCGTCCTCGCTGACCGCGCGATAGGCCGCGCGTGCCGAGCGGGTCATGGCTTCGGAATCGCCGGCCAGATCGTGCGTTACCGCCTCATAGACCAGAGAGCGCGCCTGATCGAACGCCACCGACATGTCGACCATGCGGTGCTGTAGCACCTGGAACGAGGCGAGCGGAACGCCGAACTGCTTGCGGTCCATGGTGTAGGCCTGCGTCGCGAGGCACACGCGGCGCATGATGCCGGTGCCTTCGGCGGCGAGCAGCAGCCGCGCCTTGTCTATGGCCTTCTGCAGCGCATCGGCCGCAGCCCCGGGACCGAGCAGCAGCGCATCAGCGCCGAGCGCGGCATTGTCGAGCGCCACATCGGCGGCCCAATGGTCGTCGCGCAGGCGATAGGGGGTTACGGTGACGCCGCCAGCGTCGGCGGGAACGAGGAAGAGGCCGAGGCCAGCCCCGCCGCTGCCGGGTTCGCCTTCTATCCGGGCAAGGACGATGACCTGTTCGGCCGCGGCCGCGCCATGCGCCAGCGACTTGTGGCCTGAAAGGGTCCAGCCATCGCCGCTCCTGGTCGCGCGCGCTTCGCAATACCAGATGTCGTGCCGCGCGCGGGGTTCGTGCAGCGCCACGCCGATCGGCGCGCCGCCCGAGACGATGCCTTCGATCAGATCGCTGCGCTGCTGCGATTCAGCGCTCGCGGCGATCAGGCCGCCGGCCAGGATCGTGCTCGCCAGCACCGGCTCGACCACCAGGCCTTCGCCGAGAACCTCGAACAGGCTGACGCAATCGCCAAGCCCCGACTGGCCCTCGCCCTGCAGCCCGCCATCGGCTTCGGCGAACGGCAGCATCAGCCAACCGGCCTCGGCCATCTCGGACCACAATGCGGTGTTGAGTGGGGCTTCGCCCATCTGGCCGAGCCTGTCGTCGGCATAATGTTTCTGGGTGAAGCGGCGGGCGCTGTCGGTCAGCAGCTGCTGATCATCATTGGGTGCGAACATGGGTAGGTAATCCTGTCACTCATCGCGTTTGTCCCGAGCGCAGTCGAGGGATGTGCGCTCACGTGTCTCGACTTCGCTCGACACAAACGGATTTGGAAATGCTGGCTTTTAGAGCCCGGCGGCCATCATCTTGGCGAGAATGTTCTTCTGCACCTCGTTGGTGCCGCCATAGATCGATTGCGCGCGGCCGAAGAGGAAAACAGACATCGCGTGCTCGCCTTCCTGGCCATAGGGGTGGGCGGGGTTCTCCGCCGGCCGCGGCAAGGCAGCAGGCCCCGCGATGTCCAGCGCCAGCTCGGACACGTCCTGCGACAGTTCGGTTCCCAGCAGCTTGAGCGGTGCAACCAGCCGCATCGCTTCCATCGACTGGCTGGGCGATTCGAGCGCGCGCGCCTCGAGCGCTGCCAGCTTGGCGAGCCGCTGTTCGAGATCGTCGAGCCGCTGCGCGATCCGGGGATCGTTGATCGGCGGGTCGACGAAGTGCGCGGTGGAAGCTGCCCACGCGCGCAACCGCGCGATGTCGCCGCTGGTGCGAGTAACCCCGGCAATCCCGGCGCGCTCGTTGCCCAGCAGGAACTTGGCATAGGTCCAGCCGTCGTTCTCGTTGCCCACCAGGTTCTTCACCGGCACGCGGACATCGGTAAAGAACACCTCATTGAGGTGGTGCATGCCGTCGATGGTGCGGATGGGGCGGACTTCGATGCCCGGCGTGTTCATGTCGATCAGCAGGAACGAGATGCCGTTCTGCTGCTTCACCTCGGTGTTGGTGCGCACCAGGCAGAAGATCCAGTCGGCCCAGTGGCCCTGCGTCGTCCAGGTCTTCTGGCCGTTGACGACATAATCGTCGCCGTCGCGCACCGCACGGGTCTTCAGACTGGCAAGGTCGGATCCTGCGCCAGGCTCGGAATAGCCCTGGCACCAGAAGCGGGTGCCATCGAGGATATGCGGCAGATGCTCGGCCTTCTGCTCTTCGGTGCCGAAGGTGTAGATGACAGGCGCGACCATGGTGATGCCGAACGGGCTGTACGATGGAGCGCCGGCCTTGGTCGATTCATCGGCGAAGATGCGCTTCTGGGCGAGCGACCATTCGCAGCCGCCATATTGCTTGGGCCAGCCCGGAGCGCCCCAGCCGCGCTTGGCGCGCACGCCCTGCCACCAGGCGGTCAGTTCCTTGCTGGAGTTGGCAAAGCCGTCTGCGGCAAAGCGCTTTTCGGGCGGCAGCTCTGCATCCAGGAATGCGCGGACTTCCGCGCGGAAGCTTTCCAGATCTTCGTCTTCGGTCATCGTCCTCACCTCATATGCCTGTATCAGGCGTTGGCGGCAATTTGCACCGGAACTGCGCAAAAGCAAAGCGTAACTGCCAAAAAAGCTACGCATTTCTGCGCTATTCTCCTAGTCTTGCAAGGCGTGCCGAGGCATGACGCTACGGCGCGCGGACATCCTTGCGGGGAGACAGCTGCGATGGGAAATCCAGACACCACCGGATTGCGCGGCGATGGCAGCGATCCCTATGCCCGGCCCGAACAGACCTTCCCGGTGCTGGACGAAGAGATGGCCGCGCGACTCGCCCGGTTCGGCACTCGCGAATCGGTGGCCGACGGCGCCTATATCTTCCGCCGCGGCGAGCGCACCGTCGATTTCTTCCTGATCTGTTCAGGCGAAATCGCGATCATCGACCATCATGATCATGGCGAGGAGAGCATCGTCCACAGCCACCGCGAACGCCAGTTCACCGGCGAGCTCGATCTGTTCAACGACCGCAAGATCCTGGTCAGCGGGCGCGCGGTGGGCCCAGCCGAGGTGGTGCGCGTGCCGCGCGCGGATTTCCGCGCGATGATCGCCGCCGAACCCGATATCGGCGAGATCATCATGCGCGCCTTCATCCTGCGCAGGGTGGCCTTGATGCAGCATCAGCAGGGCGGGGTGACCCTGGTCGGCCCGGCGCGCAGTGCCGATACCGTGCGCATCAACGCGTTTCTCACGCGCAACGGCTATCCGCACCGTACGATCGATTCATCGTCCGATCCCGATGCTGCAGCGTTTCTGCAGGGCTTCGGCCTTGATGGCCGTGATCTGCCGGTGGTGATTTCCGAAGACCAGATCCTGCGCAACCCCAGCACCCACGAACTGGCCGACGCACTGGGTGTGGCGGTCTCGATCGATCACGACCGGCTGCACGATGTCATCGTGGTGGGGGCAGGGCCTGCGGGCCTGGCAGCCGCGGTCTATGCCGCGTCCGAAGGGCTCGATACGCTGATCGTGGAATCGACCGCGCCGGGCGGTCAGGCGGGCACCAGCAGCAAGATCGAGAATTATCTCGGCTTTCCCACCGGCATATCCGGTCAGGCGCTGGCCGGGCGCGCGCAGGTGCAGGCGCAGAAGTTCGGCGCGCGGCTGGCGGTTTCCCGCGCCGCGACCGGGCTGGAGTGCGGCGGCGATCATTTCAGCATCGCGCTTGAGGACGGCACACGGGCCAAGGCGCGCGCCGTGGTCGCGGCGACCGGCGCGCGCTATCGCAAGCTCGATCTGCCCCATTACGCCCGGCTGGAAGGCGCAGGGATCTATTACGCGGCGACCGCGATGGAGGCGCAATTGTGTTCCGGCCGCCCGGTGGTGGTGGTCGGCGGCGGTAATTCGGCGGGGCAGGCAGCCGTGTTCCTCTCGCGCCATGCCGCGCATGTCCACATCCTGGTGCGCAGCCAGGGGCTGGCCGCGACGATGTCGAGCTATCTGATCGACCGGATCGAGGCATCGGAGGCTATCACGCTCCATCCGTTCACCGAGATCACCGCGCTCGAAGGCGAGCCGCATCTCGAAAGCCTGGTCTGGCGCGACCGCAACACCGGCGAGACGACACAGGTCGAGGTCGGCGCGCTGTTCGTGATGATCGGCGCGCAGCCCTGTTCGGACTGGCTGCAAGGGTGTGCTGCGCTCGACGAAAACGGCTTCATCCTCACCGGAGATGGCTGCACGCCGTTCGAGACCAGCCGTCCTGGCCTGTTCGCGGTGGGCGATGTGCGCTCCGGCTCGGTCAAGCGCGTCGCCTCTGGCGTCGGCGAGGGATCGGTGGTGGTGCAGGCGGTGCACGGCTTCATCGAACGCCAGAAGATCGCGGAGATGGGGTGACCTTTTTAAATCCTCTCCCAGCAAGCTGGGGGGAGGATCTAAGAGTGTCACCTGTCCCTGAAAACGGGCGCGCGTTTTTCGGTGAATGCCCGTCTCGCCTCGGCATAATCCTCGGTCATGCTGAGCATGATCTGCTGGCGGTCCTCGAGCGCCAGCGCGGCCTCGAAGCCGTTGGCATCGATGTTGCGGTTGAGCACGTCCTTGCTGAGCCTGAGGCCCATCGGGCTGGCGAGCAGCATGTCGGCGGCCAGTGCCTCGGCTCGCCCCAAGATCTCGTCAGGCCCTGCGATCTCGCTGACGAAGCCCGCCGCCAGCGCGCGCTCGGCGCCGACAAAGCGGCCCGACAGGATCATCTCGCTGGCCAGCGAACTGCCCACCAGCCGTGGCAGAAAATAGCTCGACCCCATGTCGCACCCGCCCAGGCCGATGCGGATATAGGCCGCGTTCATCCGGAAATCGGGGGTGCAGTATCGCACGTCGCTGGCGAGCAGCAGCGACATGCCGCCGCCGCAGGCCGCGCCTTGCGCGCAGGCGATGATCGGCTGCGGGCAATTGCGCATCAACTGCATCACCGTTGCAATCGCGCGCTGGGTGCGCCAGCCGCCGTGCACCGCGCCGTCTCCCTCGCGCGGGGGCCAGCCCTTGAGGTCCAGCCCGGCGCAGAACGCACGGCCTTCGGCGTTGAAGATCACCACCCGAACCTCGGGCCGGTCTGCCAGCGACCGGAAATAGTGCTGCAGCGCCAGGATCATCGGCTCGTCCATCGCATTGAGCGCCTCGGGACGGCAGAGCGTCAGCATCTCAACCTCTCCGCGCGAAGTGATCCGAATTGGGTCGGCCATGTTCTCCATCCTTAATCTGGGCGGATCTGCGTTCTCATTTTACATCGGGCGTCCGCGAATGTTGGTTAAGCAGGTTCAAACGCCGGGTGCCATCGCGTAATCGGCGCAGTCCGTTTTTGGCTCCGGCGCACCGCTGTCCACCCGCAAAGGCCCCCTGTTTCATGATGTCATCGCTCGTCCGCCGCCTCAAGGGCCGCTCTCCAGCCGAAATCATCCGGCTGATCGGGCACAACATCGCCTATCATGCTAGGGAGATGACGCCGCAGGCGCGCGCGCGCAACCGCCAGTTCCAGGCGTTCGACGAGACCTGGGGCACCGACACCTTCGCCATCCGCGAGTTGCACACGCTCGATGTCGATCCTGCGATCGCGGCGCATGCGCGGCGCTACCAGGCCAGCAACGGCACCGACATGCCGGTGTGGTTCTCAGATTTGAACGTCGATTTTGCGCGCACCGTGTTCATCGATTTCGGCTGCGGCAAGGGCAGGGCGCTGCTCCAGGCCGCGCGTTTCGGCTTTGCACGGGTCATCGGGGTGGAGTTCGCGCCCGAACTGGTCGCCATCGCGCTGCGCAACCGCGACATCATGCAGGCCAAGGGCGCACTGGCAGCGCCGGTCGATGTGGCGTGCATGGACGCGGCGCAGTTTGTCCCTCCTGTCGATGCGCCGCTGGTCTGCTATTTCTACGATCCGTTCGACGATGCGGTGATGGCGCCCGTTGCCTACCGGCTGTCCTTGCTCACCCAGCCGGTGACGATCATCTATCTCGAACCCAATTGCGTCGGCCAGTTCCGGCGCTGTGGCGGCTGGAGCGAGAGCCGCAGCGCGGGCACGTTGGTGCTGCGCAACGCTGCAGCAATGGCGGGCCAGGCGTGACCCTGCAGCTACTCTGGCCGCAGCCTTGACGCTGGTGGCAATCGGCTTGCGAGAAGGTGGTTCTACTTGCGTTTCCCGCGCCTTGCTGCTTAGTCTCGCGCAGGAAGCGGGGGTTCCCGACATCGGCCAGCTGCGTAGAATCCGGACCGGAAACATGCATGGTTGTACGATCGTCCGATATCCATGGCGTCGTGATCGGCTGGGTTGCCGGTTCATGACAAACTGGTAGCGGATGGCAGGGGCTTCAATCCGACTTTCCGAGACGGGGTCGCACCCTCTCATTTCCCTTCGGGGAGTTGGACGTTGCACCCCGCATGGATTTTCAGCGGATTTTGACATGGGCCGGCATTCTGGCCTCCAGCCGCAAGGCGGTATCGCACAGCTGCACCGCCGGTGCTCTGGCGGTCGCGTTGATGTGGCCGACACTGGCTGCCGGCCAGACCTTGCCGGGATCGGTGCGGCCGCCTGCCGGTACGTTCGAGCGCGAGAATCGCGCCGCCGACGTGCCGCTCTCGACGCCCCGCACCCCGTTCACCATCGATCGTCCGCGCACCGATCCCAGCGCGGTGGACGATAGCGCCAAGGTCCGGGTCAACCGCTTCCGCATCATCGGCTTCGATGCCATCTCCGAAGACCGGCTGCAGGCGCCGCTCGCGCCGTTCCTGGGCCAGGAACTGACGCTCGCCGACATCTATCGCGCGGCGGACCTGCTCACCCGGGTCTATGCCGAGGCAGGCTATGCGTTGTCGTTCGCATTGGTGCCCGCGCAGGACGTGGCCGATGGCGTCGTGGTGCTGCAGGTGGTCGAGGGCAGCGTCGATGCCATCGAAATCCAGCTGAAATCGGGCGCGGGTCTGGTTGGCCAGACGCGGCTGACCGACATGATCCGCCGCCGCTTCACGCCGCTGATCAAGCGCGGCCCGGTGATGGTGGACGAGCTGGAACGCGCGATCCTGACCAGCGGCGATCTGGGCGGCATGGATGTGTCGGTGGTGGTGCGCCCGTCCGAAACCACGCCCGGCGCGGCGAACCTGCTGGTGGTGGTCGATCTCGATCCGGTGGTGCTCGAGGCGCAGTTCGACAACCGCATCCGCGACAATCTGGGCGAGCGCCGCTATCGCGCGGGGATCACCGCCAATTCGCTGCTGGTGCCGGGCGACCAGCTGCTGCTCGATGCACGCGCGACGCTGCCGACCGACGGCTTCATCTCCGGCTTTGCCCAGTACAGCGCGCCTATCACCGATGACGGGCTGACCGGGACCCTGTCCTATTCGCGCGCCCGGTCGCGCGCGGTGCGCGGCTTCCTGTCGATCCTCCAGTTCGAGGGCGAGGAAGAGGTGTTCCGCGCCGGGCTCAGCTATCCGCTGCGCCGCACGCGCAACTCCAGCCTGATCGTCGGGCTGGAAGGCACCGCGATCAACTCCGACAGCGGCATCTTCGGCATCACGTTGATCGACGACCGCAGCCGCTTCTACGAGCTGTATGGCAGCTATGACTGGGCGGGCACCGACGGCACCACCGGGCTGGTACGTCTGGGGCTGAGCCAAGGGATCGACGGGCTTGGCGCCACCGGCCGGTTCAACCCCCTGCGCAGCCGTACCCAGGGCGATCCGGAATTCACCGCTGCGACCGCATCTTTGGTGTGGAACGCGCCGCTGGTCGGGACTGCCCGCGTTCGGGTGACAGCAGAGGCGCAGATGGCGCTGCACGGCGGTGCCGCAGCTTCACGCGAGTGCAATTATGGCGGCGACAGGTTCGGCCGCGCCTATGATTATGGCGCAGCCGGCGGCGACCATTGCGTCAATGTCGCGATGGAGCTCAACGACCGGCTGACGCTCGGGCCGGTGACGGTGCAGCCCTTCGTGTTCGTCGATGCCGGCATCCTGCGGCAGCGCGGACGTCTCGATTTTGCCGAGCTGCGAGTCACCGAATTGTGGTCGGCAGGCGGCGGGGCGCGCATCGCGCTGCCTTACGGACTGTTCGGCGAGGTCTATTCGGCCTGGCCGGGCAAGTCACGCTTCACGCCCGATGGCAGCAGCGATCCACGCATCTTCTTCTCGATCGGGGCCACACGATGACCATCACCAGCACCCCCGAACAACGCGCACGCCATTGGGCCAACTGGCAGATTGCGCTGCGCACCGGGGTCGCGGGGCTTGCCATCGTCACCACACAGACCGCGCTTGCCAACCCCAGCGGTGGCAATGTCGTGGCGGGCAATGCCACGATCAATGGCCAGGGCACCGACCGGGTGCGGATCGACCAGTCGAGCGACCGGGTCATCATCAACTGGGACAATTTCTCGATCGGCAGCGGCCAGGGCGTCGATTTCCGCCAGCCGGGCGCGCGCTCGATTGCGTTGAACCGCGTCACCGGGCCCGAGATCAGCCAGATCATGGGCGAGCTCACCGCCAACGGTCAGGTCTATCTGATCAACGGCAACGGCATCGTCTTCGGCAAGGATGCCAGGGTCGATGTCGCAGGGCTGGTCGCGACCAGTGCGGACATCGGCAACGCTGCCTTCATGGCGGGCGGTACGCTGCGTTTCGGGACCCCGGGCCGCTTGGGCGCAAGGGTCATCAACCATGGCACAATCACCGTGCGCGATGCCGGGGTTGCCGCGTTCGTAGCCCCCCAGGTCGCCAATCATGGCATCATCACCGCGCACATGGGCAAGATCGCCTTTGGCGGCGCGCAGGCGTTCACGCTCGATCTGCACGGCGACAACCTGATCCGCTTCCAGGTCGGCGATGCAGTCACCCGTCTCGACGACAAGGGCGCGCTGGTCGATATCGGCGGCGTGGTCGATGCCCGTGGCGGATCGTTGCTGATCACCGCATCCGCGGCCCGCGATCTGGTCAACCAGTCGGTGCGTATCGGAACGCCGCAGGCCGCGAGCATGGAGGTCGGCGCCGACGGCAAGGTTTCGCTGGTCGCTGCGAAGATGACGATCACCGCGCCGGGCGAGGTGCAGGTCGGCAGGAATGTCGCCATGGACCTGTCATCCGCCACCAATGCGGTGGTCACAGGCGCTCGCCCGGCCAAGGGCAGCGCAACCAGCAATATCGGCTGGGCCAATGTGATCGATGGCGACGCGAGCGCTGCGCCCGGCACGGCGATGGCCGCGAGCGGAACCGGCGGCACGCTGACGATCACCGCCGCGCGCACCATCCTCGATGGCACGATCAACCTGGATGGCGGCAAGGCCGGCGGCACCGCGCACATCACCGGAAGCGAATTCCTGTCGTTCGGTTCGATCCTGTCGGCCAGCGGTGCGGAAGCGGGTGGCAACATCCAGCTCGATGCCGGCGGTTTCTCGCTTGCCGGGCGGATCACGGTCAATGCCGGGCTCGGCAAGGGCGGCAATGTCGATATCCACACCACCCGTCGCGCGATCGACACCGGCGATGCGTTCATCGATGCCAGCGGCCTGCACGGCGGCACCATCCGCTACACATCGGACCAGCAGATCATCTCCTCGGGCAAATTCCGCGCCTCGGGCAGCCATGGTTTTGGCGGATCGATCGATGTCAGCGCGCCCCGGCTCGATCTGTTCTCGGCGCAATTCTACGCGCAGGGCGGCATCCGCGGCGGCCGGGTGCGGCTGGGCGGCGAGTTCCAGGGCGGCAAGGGCCTGAGCGCCGACGAGCTTCCCAACGCGCGCACGCTGGTGGCAACAGATGCGGTGACCATCGACGTGTCGGCGATCGGCATGCGCGGCAATGCGGGCGAGATTGTTGTCTGGTCGGACGAAAAGACCACCTTCCTCGGCTCGGCGATCGCACGCGGCGGCATGGTCGGCGGCGTGGGCGGGCAGATCGAGATCTCGGGCAAGGAGACGCTCGTCTATCGCGGCACGGTGGAAACCGCGCGGGATGGCCAGCGCGGCGGCAAGCTGCTGCTCGATCCCAAGAACATCATCATCGCCGATGGCAGCAATGCGCCCAGCCAGTACGGGCTGGTGCTGCAGGCGTTTGCCAGCAGCTTCCCGGGTCCGGTCGCGCCCTTGCCGGGGGTTGATTTCGGCGATCTGTTCGGTTTTGGCGTTTCGCTGGATGGTGACCGGCTGGCGGTCGGCGCACCGGGCGATGATGGCGCCGATGGCAGTCTCGCCAATATCGGCGCGGTGTATCTGTTCACCTTTGCCGATACCAGCTTTGCTGCGCCGGTGTTGAGCGCGGTGGTCGGTTCGGGCTATACGGGCGGCAGGAACCTCTCGGTAGGCGGGCTTGAAGCCGGCGACCAGTTCGGCTTTTCGGTTTCGCTGACTGGTACGCGTCTCGCAGTAGGTGCACCGTTCGATGATGGTTTGAACAACGCCGCGCCGGATTCGGGCGCTGTCTACCTCTTCAGCTTCCTCGACCTTGCCTTCAACGCGAGCAGTACGCTCGGCGTGCTGGGCGCTGGCTATGGCGGCACCGCAAGCCTCGATGTTGCCAATGTGGAGGCGGGCGACCGTTTCGGAACGAGCGTTTCGCTTGATCGCGTCGGTAATCGGCTGGCGGTGGGGGCGAGCCATGATGATGGCGGTTCGAACACGGCGACGGATTCGGGCGCGGTCTATCTGTTCAGCTTCACCGATGCCCAGTTCAGCGACCCGGTGGTCGAATCGATCATCGGCTTCAACTATTCGGGCGGCAAGAACCTTTCGGTCGGGCAACTCGTGACGGACGACCTGTTCGGCTATTCGGTGTCGCTTGAAGGCACGCAGCTGGCGATTGGTGCGCCGGGCGATGATGGCGACAGCGGCAGCGCAACCGATGCCGGTGCGGTGTATCTCGTCAGCTTTGCCGATGCGGCGTTCAACTCTCCTCTGGTCGAGGGCATCATCGGCTCAGGCTATCTGGGGACCAAGGATTTCGACGTCCCCGGCTTTTCGGAGGACCGTCTGGGCGATTCGGTCTCGCTCAACGGCAATCGCCTTGCGGTAGGCGCACCCTTTAACGATGGGGTCTCCGCTGGACTGTTCAACAACGGCGCGGTCTATCTGTTCACCTTTGCCGATACCAGTTTTTCGAGCCCAGGCCTCGCGGCCATCATCGGCGCGGACCATGGCAGTATGGGCGGCCGAAACCTCAGCATTCCCCAGCTGAGCTTCAACGACAACTTCGGCAAGGTTTCGCTGGATGGCAATCGCCTCGTTGTCGGTGCGCCCAGGGACGAGGGACGCAACAACAATCTCGGGAATGCGGGCGCGGCATATCTTTTCACCTTCGAGGACGATGCGTTCAACACCGCGCGCCAGGTGGGCCTTCTGGGCGCAGGCTATTTCGATTTCAGCGGCCTCTCGCTGCTCGGCACCGGGCTGGAAGAGCAGGACAATTTCGGCACCGCGGTGTCGCTCGACGGCAGCCGGCTGGCGGTGGGTGTGCGGTTCGATGATGGCGCGGGCAACGCCAGGATCGATTCCGGTGCGGTCTATCTCTTCACCTTCGGCGATGCGCAGTTCAGCGCGCCGGTGCTGCAGTCGATCATCGGATCGGGCTATTCCGGCGGCAAGAACATCTCGGTCGGGAGGCTCGAAGCCGACGACCTGTTCGGCAGCTCGGTCTCGCTCGATGGCTTGCGTCTTGCAGTCGGCGCGATCGGCGATGATGGCACCACGATCTTTCAGGGCGATGCCGGCGCGGTCTATCTGTTCACCTTCGAGGATGCATCGTTCACCGGCGGCGGATTGGCGCGGCTGCTTAACTTCGAAAGCTTCTCGGGCGGCGGCATCAACGCCTCCAGCTCGTTTTTTGGCAGCGCGGTAGCGCTCGACGGCAATGTCATCGCGGTAGGCGCGCAGGGCGACCCCGGCTTTGGCGGCTTTGATTTCGAAGCGGGCGCTGTCCATATCTTCGATCTGGGCGACCCGATGTTTGCCGCCACACCGCAGCTGCTGACAACGCTCGGGCAATCCTACAGCTCGGGTGCCGGGGTCAGTGTCGTCGGTCTTGAGGCCGGCGACCGGTTCGGCACGGCGGTGTCGCTCGATGGATTGCGGCTGGCGGTGGGTGCGCCAAACGACGCTGGCGCCTTGACCCCGATCACCAACGCCGGTGCGGTCTATCTCTTCACCTTCACGTTGAGCGACTATAGCGACGCGACGCTCGCAGCCACGCTGGGCACCGGCTACACCGGTGGCAACAACTTCGATACCGGCAGCGGCCCGCTTGAATTCTTCGGACAGTCGGTCGCGCTGCAGGGGCTGCAGTTGGCGGTCGGCGCCATTGGCGATGCGGGCGCGAACGGTCTGGAGCCGGGCAGCGGCGCGGTGTATCTGTTCAGCTTTGCCGACAGCGCCTTTACCAATCCGGTCGAGGAGGGTCGGATCGGTGCGGGCTATCTCGGGCCCAAGGATTATTCGCTCAACCTGAGCGATTCCGATGGCGGCTTCTTCTTCGGCAGCGCGGTTTCGCTCGATAGCGGGCGTCTGGTCGTGGGGGCGGCCACCAGCAGCGGGCGCAACAGCAGCGCGGCCGGTTCCGGCGCCGTCTATCTGTTCACGTTCGGCGACCCGGCCAGTTTCTTCGACGCCCGGCTGGTCGACGTCCTGGGCTCGGGCTATCAGGGGTTCAGCAATTACACGGTCCCCGGGCTCAGCGATGGCACTATCCATCAGTTCGGCACATCGGTCGCGCTGGATGGCCTGCGGCTCGCGGTGGGCTCGGCAGAAACTCCCGACACCACAGGGGGGCTCAATACCGGCGCCGTCTATCTTTTCAGCTTTGCCGATGACGCATTCGGCGCACCCTTGCTCGAAGGGATCATCGGACTGGGCTATAGCGGCGGCAAGAACGTGTCTGTCGCCACGCTCGATTCCGGCGACCGCTTTGGTGAAGCGGTCTCGCTGCGCGGCAATCGGCTCGCGGTCGGCGCCTCGCTCGACGATGGAGTCAGCAACACCGTGACCGATGCCGGTGCGGTCTATCTGTTCACCTTTGCCGATTCCCTTTTCAGCGGTGGCACCCTGCAGGCCACCATCGGCGCCGACTATGTCGGCGGCAACAACCTCAGCCCCGCCAATATCAACACCGGCGACAGTTTTGGCGCGTCGGTTTCGCTCGACGGAACGCGGCTGGCGGTCGGCGCTCCCCAGGATGGCGGCGACGACGATCCGTTTACCAATGTCGGTGCGGTCTATCTGTTCACCTTTGCCGACACCCAGTTCACCGGCGGCGCGCTCGCGGCGATTGTCGGATCGGGCTATGGGGGCGGCAACAATCTGTCGATCGGCGCGCTTGCCGGCGGAAACCAGGATCGCTTTGGCAGCGGCGTGGCCCTGCAGGGCACGCGGTTGCTTGTCGGCACCCCCGGCGATGATGGCAACGCCAATTCGCTGGGCGATTCAGGCGCGGTCTATGTCATCGATTTCGCCACCACGGCATTCACCGGCGGGACGGTATCCGCGCTGATAGGCAGCGGCTATACCGGCGGTACCAATGTCGATGTCACCGCACTGTCCCTGGGTGACCGCTTCGGCAGTTCGGTCGCCATCGATGGCCAGAAGATCGCCGTGGGCGCCGTTCTGGACAATGGCGCAGGCGGCGCAGTGCCGCTCAGCGGCGCGGCCTATCTGTTCACCGATATCGCGGGGACTTACACCCTCGCGCAGCGGATCGGCGCGGGATACACCGGGGCGGGCAATCTGTCGCTGGGCGGGCTGGATGGCGAGGACCGGTTCGGCAGCGGCGTAGCGCTCAGCGGCAATCGCCTGGTGGTGGGTGCACCCGAAGATTCCGGGGTGTTCAATACCTCCGGCGGACTGGGTGCGGTCTATCTCTTCACCTTCTCGGACGATGCCTTCAACAATCTGGCGCTCGCAGGCACGGTGGGTGTCGGGTACGGCCCGCAGCAGAACCTGTCCGTAGGCCAGGCCACTGATGCCGAATTTGGCAGTGCCGTTGCGCTATCGGGCACCCGGCTGGCGATCGGCTCGCCCTTCGATCGCGGCTTCAGCGGCGATTCGCTGGGTCTGGGGGCGGTGTTCCTTGTCACCTTCAACGATGAATTCTTCTCGGCACCGCAGCTGCGCGGGATCATTGGCGAGGGCTATACCGGCGCGGGCAACTTCGACGTCAGCGTGCTGGACATGGAAGATTCCTTCGGCAGCGCGCTGGCCATCGATGGCCTTCGCCTGGCCATCGGCGCGCCACTCGACGATGGCTTCAACAACGCCACCACCGATTCAGGCGCGGTCTATCTGTTCACCTTCGCCAACGCCGCGTTCGGCTCGCCTGTGCTCGAAGCGCGCATGGGCGCGGGCTATACCGGGATCAAGAACGTCGATGTTGCCGGCCTTGAAGCCGGCGACCAGTTCGGATCGAGCGTCACCCTTCGTGGCAACCAGCTTGCCGTCGGCGCGCAGGCGGACGATGGCTTCAACAACCTCGCCAGTGATTCCGGCGCGGCCTATCTCTTCACCTTCACCTCGTCGATTTTCAACAACGGCACGCTCGAGGGCATCGGCGGCGTCGGATATACGGGCGGCAAGAATTTCTCGGTGGCCGGGCTTGCCGCGGGAGACTTTTTCGGCAGCGCTCTGGCCTTCACCGATTCAGGCGAGGGGCTGGCGATCGGCGCCTCTCAGGACGATGGCGACGGCGACAGCAATGGCAATTCCGGCGCAGTCTATCTGTTCGACTTTGCCGACACGGTTTTCTCCAGTGCATTGCAGCTGGCCACGATCGGCTCCGGATACAGCGGCCCCAACGACCTTTCCATCGCGACGCTGGGAACCAACGCCAATTTCGGAGCGGCTCTGGCCGTGTCCGGCAGCAAGCTGGTGGTCGGAACGCCAGGCGATTTCGGCGTGTCCGGCGGGGGCGTCAATGTGGGGGGGGCCTATCTCTTCACCTTCACCACCCCCGACCTGGATGGCGCAAGCCTTTCGGGGAGGATTGCCGCCGGGTCGATCGATGCCAGCAACCTGTTGATCGACGGGCTGAACACCGATGGAAACCGTCTGGGCAGCAGCGTTGCGCTCGACGGCAACCGGATGGTGCTCGGCGCTGCCGGCAACGCTGGCAATATCAGTACCCCGTCGGCTGGGGCGGTCTATCTGTTTACCTTCAGCGACGATGTGTACAACGACCTTGTCCAGGCCGGCACCCTGGGCTCAGGCTACGCCATGGGGCGGCCCGCTTCGCTCGCCGCGCAGGGCATCGGACCCGAGGAGCGGTTCGGCGCGGCAGTCTCGCTCGACGGGCTGCGGCTGGCGATCGGCGCGTCCGATGATAATGGAGCCTCCAGCCTCAAGCCACTCTCGGGCGCGGTCTATCTGCTCAGCTTCGCCGATCTGGCGTTCGGTGCGCCTGTGCTCGAAGCGGTCATCGGCAGCGGCTATGGCGGCGGCAAGAACCTCTCTGTCGCAGGCCTTGACGCCAGCGACTTTTTCGGCAGCGCGGTATCGTTGCGGGGCACGCAGCTGGCCGTGGGCGCAAGCGGTGACGATGGCGCTGCCAACAGCGCAGCCGATGCCGGCGCAGTGTATCTGTTCTCGTTTGCCGACCTCGCCTTTGGCGGTGCCGAGCAACGCTCCATCCTGGGTCAGGGTTATGCCGGCGGCAGCAATCTGGGCGTGGCAGGACTTGCGGCGGGTGACGCCTTTGGTTCATCGCTGTCGCTCGACCAGCAGCTCGGACGTTTCCGGCTTGCCGTCGGGGCACCGAACGATGACGGCCAAATCGATGATCGTGCAGATATCGGCGCGATCTATGTGTTCAGTTTCGTCGATGATCTGTTCAACGCGCCCGCCGTTGCGGTGCGGATCGGCCGGTACAGCACTGGCCTGGATGTCGATATCTCGGGTGGCGACCAGGGGTTGAGGCCTGGCGACAATTACGGTTCCGCCGTCGCCTTGAGCGGCCTGCGGTTGGCCGGCGGCGCTGCGGGCAACAATGGTTTAGGCAACGCCGCTGCAGACAGCGGCGCGGTCTATCTGCTGACATTCGCCGATGCCGATTTTGGCGGGGTCAATCTTCGAGGCATCATCGGCCGGGACTATGATACGCCGGGAAGCGCATTCAACATCGCGACGCTGGACACCTTCGACGGGTTCGGCGGCGCATTGTCGCTCGACGGCAATCGGCTCGCCGTCGGCGCGCGGGGCGATGACGGCTTCACCAATGGTCTGCCCGATCCGGGGGCGGTGTATCTGTTCAGCTTTGCCGACGGGTCGTTTGGCGGAGCTGTGCGCGAGGCGACGATCGGCTCCGGCTACACCGGTGGCAAGACCATCGCTGTCCCGTTGGATGCATTCGATCTGTTCGGCACCTCGGTCTCGCTGGACGGCAACCGGATGGCCGTGGGCACGCGTCAGGATGACGGGCCGGGCAACACGCAGACCGATACCGGCGCGGTGTATCTGTTCACCTTTGCCGATGAAACGTTCAATGGCGGCCGTCTGGTGGGAACCATCGGTGCAGGCTATCGCTCGTCCGTCGGGCTGGATCTGGCAGCGTCCGTTACGCCCACGGTCGTGCAGGTCGGCAGCGGCGATAGTTTCGGCACAGCCGTGTCGCTCGACGGCAACCGGCTGGCGATCGGCGCGCCGGATGATGACGGATCGATCGATGGGCTGGGCGATTCCGGTGCGGTCTATCTGTTCACCTTTGCCGATGCCAATTTTGGCGGCGCCACGCTGCAGGCCACCATCGGCCATGGCTATGTCGGCGGCAAGAACCTGTGGCCGACCGAGATCGGCGCGGGCGACCAGTTCGGCTTTGCGGTGTCGCTCGATGGCAACCGGCTCGCAGTGGGAGCCCCGCGCGATGATGGTGCCTCTGATGCCCAGTCGAATGCGGGCGCGGTCTATCTGTTCAGTTTTACCGATCCGCAGTTCGGCGGTGGGTTGCTGGAGGGAATTGCGGGTATAGGCTACACGGGCGGCAAGAACCTGTCCGTCGCCGATCTGGAGGCTGACGACCGTTTCGGTAGCTCGGTGTCGCTGGATGGCAACCGGATGGCGGTCGGAGCGATCGGTGACGATGGTTCGCTCAACCCCCCGGCCTCCGGGCGTGAAATCGGGGCGGTGTATCTGTTTTCGTTCGCCGGGGCCGAGTTCCAGTCTGGCTCCCTGCAGGCCATTTTTGGCCTAGGTTTTGAGGGCGTCGTCAACGATCGCGATATTCTGCTGGACGACGGAGACGCATTCGGCTGGTCCGTCTCGCTGGATGGCACCCGACTGGCTGTCGGCGCGAGGGGTGATGATGGTAACTCAAACGGCCTGTCCGATTCTGGCGCTGTCTATCTTTTCACGTTCGATGATCTGGATTTCAATGGTGGCCTGCAGCGCGGCATCGTGGGCGCAAGCTACAGCGGGCCAGGCGATGTCGATACGGTGCTGACGCCGTTCGGTTTTGCGAGCGGCAGCTTCTTCGGCACGTCGGTATCGCTCGATGGCAACCGGCTCGCCATCGGAGGGCCTGGAATAAACAGCGGCGCAAGCAGCCCTCCCAATTCTGGCGCGGTCTATCTGCTGACTTTCACCGACAGCATTTTCGGTGGCGGAAGTATTGCCGAAATCCTTGCCAGGGGGGCGGATAACTTCGGCGCGAACCTCGATTTCGATGTCGAGCTGGAGGATGCCGATGCGTTCGGCACTTCGGTGTCACTGGACGGCAACCGGCTGGTTGTTGGCGCCAGGGGCGACGATGGCTTCGGCAACGGCGCAGCGTCGACCGATTCGGGCGCGGTCTATCTGTTCACCTTTGCCGATACCGATTTCAGCGGTGCGCAGCTGCGCGGTACCATCGGCGCGGGCTATACCCGCGGTCTGGGCACGCCGGTTGCAGGGGTCGGGGAGTTCGACGCATTCGGCACCTCGGTTTCGCTCGACGGCCAGCGGCTGGCCATCGGCGTTCCGGGCGATGCCGGTTTTGGCAACAGCCTGACCGAATCGGGCGCGGTCTACCTCTTCACGTTCGTGACAACAGATTTCGAGTTCCCCATCCTCGAAGGTGTCATCGGCAGCGACTATAGCGGCGGCAAGAACCTTTCGGTTCCGGAATTGCGTGCCGGGGCGCGGTTTGGCAGCTCTGTTTCGCTGTCGAACCTCACGCTGGCTGTCGGCGCCACCGGCGACCGCGGCTTCGACGACGATGCCCCTGGCGCAGGCGCGGTCTACCTGTTCGGGTTTGACGACGACACCTTCAATGCCCCCGCGCAGCTCGCGATCATCGGCAAGGACTATGCTCTCGGGGCCAATTTCAACCTCGCGCTCGACAATGACGACCTTTTCGGCTGGTCGGTATCGCTCGACAGCGACCGGCTGGCCGTCGGTGCGATCGGCGATGACGGGGACGCCAACGGCACGCAGGAAACAGGTGCGGTCTATCTGTTCGATGTGGCGGCCGGTGTGCCCGGCCTGATCGGGACTATCGGGCGCGGATATACCCTCGGCGCAAACGTCGATACCACTGCCTTTGCTAGCGTCGGTGATTCCCTCGGCAGTGCGGTCGCGCTCAATGGCACCCGGCTGGCGGTCGGTGCCTTCTTCGAAGACGGTTCCGGAGATTCTGCCAATATGGCAGGCGCAGTCTATCTGTTCACTTTTGCCGATACGGCCTTTGACGGCGGTACGCTGGCAGGCACGATCGGTGTTGGCTATGACCTGACCCTTCCCACCTCAACCGCCAATGAACTTCTGGGAAGCGCGCTCTCGCTCGAGGGCAACGTGCTGGCGATCGGCGCTTATGGGGACTCAGGGTTTGCGGACGATCGACCTCAAGCCGGCGCGGTGTATCTGATCAGCTTTGCCGATGCGGCTTTTGCCAATCCGTCGCTGTCGGCCATCTTCGGGCGGGGCTATACCGGGGGCAGCAACGTTGCGGTTGCGGGTCTGGATGCCAACGACCTTTTCGGCAACGGCGTATCGATGAATGCCGGGCGGCTTGTGGTTGGCGCGTCGGGGGATGATGGCCCGGAAAATCAGATCATCAATTCCGGCGCGGTCTATTTCTTCGACCTCGACGGGGTCTCGCCCGATGCACTCGGCCTCGGGTTCGGCGATACGCCGGGCGCGGATGTCACGATCACCCCCACCGCGCTGGTCGACATCCTGGCGGGCGGCACCGCAGTCGAGCTGCAGGCCAACAACGACATCACCGTCAGCAGCGCGATCCTGGTCAGCGCAGGCGGGGCGGGGGGCAACCTGACCTTCCGCGCAGGCCGCTCGATCCTGATCAATGCCGGGATCACGACCGACGGCGGCAATTTCACCGCCGTCGCCAATGAATTCCTATCGGGCGGCGTCGTCGATGGCTTCCGCGATCCAGACGATGCAGTCATCACCTTCGGCCCGGGCGCATTCATCGATGCAGGCTCGGGTTTTGCGAGCCTCCGGATTGTTGCCGGTGACGACAAGTCGTTCTTCGACAGCGGCGCGATGACCATCGGGTCGATTACCGCGAGCAGCATCGTCCTGCAGAACCTGGGCGTCACCGGCAATCGCGCGGTCACCCTGGATGCAGACGCCCTGCTCACCGCGAGCGCCTCTGGTGATGCGGTGCTGATCGAGAGCGACATCTTCACCAACAATGCCGGCGCGGGGGTCTTCAACCTGACCGGCGGCGGTCGTTTCCTGATCTATTCCAACGATTATGATGTCATCGACCGCGGCGGGCTTGTCGGGAACAACCTCTACAACAACGTCTCGCCGAGCGGTTTCGCGGGCAACCTGTTCATCTTCGCGCGGCAGCCGGTGCTGACCTTCACCGCCGACGATGCCACGCGCACATACGGCCAGGCGCCTCCCGGTTACTCCTTCAGTTTCAGCGGGCTGGTGAACGGCGACAGCGATACCTATGCGTTTTCAGGTGCGCCGAACCTTTTCGACACCCTTTCTGCGGGCAGCGGCGCCGGGATCGACACGATCTTCATCGATCAGGGCACATTGCTGTCCGATGTCGGCTACGACTTCGACTTCGTCAACGGCGCGCTGACCACGCTGCGCGCGCTGCTGACCGTGACCGCCAACGACGCCACCCGCACCTATGGCGATTCCAACCCCATGTTCACCGCGAGCTTCTCGGGCTTCGTCAACGGCGACGATGCCTCGGTGGTTTCCGGGCTGAACTTCACCACCCTGGCGGACGAATTCTCCGACGTCGGCACCTACAGCATTTCGCCGTTCGAGGCCTTTGCTGCCAATTACGATTTCGATTACATCCCCGGTACGCTGACGATCACCAAGGCGCTGCTCACCGTGACGGCGGACAGCGCCACCCGCGAATATGGCCTAGCCAACCCCGCGTTCACCGGATCGATCACAGGCTTCCGCAACAGCGACGACGACAGCGTGGTCTCGGGGCTGGTATACGGAAGCGCCGCCACGATCACGTCGAACGTCGGAAGCTTCGCGATCACCGGATCGGGTGCGAGCGCGACGAATTACGACTTCAGCTATGTTCCGGGCACTCTCACCATTACCCGCGCCCTGCTCACGGTGACCGCGGACAACGCCACGCGCGAATATGGTCTCGCGAACCCGACGTTCACCGGCAGCATCTCTGGCTTCCGCAACGGCGACACGGCCAGCGTCGTCAGCGGCCTGACCTTTGGGAGCACGGCTGTGCTCAACTCGGGTATCGGCACGTACAGCATCATTGGCTCGGGCGCGACATCGACCAATTACAACTTCAGCTACGTGCCCGGTACCCTGACCATCACGCGCGCCCTGCTCACGGTCACCGCCAACGACGCGACGCGCGAGTATGGCCTTGCCAACCCGACCTTCACCGGCTCGATCAGCGGCTTGCGCGCAGGCGATACCGCGAGCGTGGTCAGTGGGCTGGTCTATGGCACTACGGCAACAACCGCCTCCAACGTCGGAACGTTCGCGATCACGGCCTCGGGCGGCGCAGCGGCGAACTACGATTTCAGCTATGTGCCGGGTACGCTCACGATTACCCGCGCCCTGCTCACCGTCACGGCCAATGATGCGACGCGCGAGTACGGCCTCGCGAACCCCACGTTCACCGGATCGATCACAGGCTTCCGCAACAGCGATACCGCCAGCGTCGTATCCGGCCTCGTCTACGGCAGCGCAGCGACGATCGCCTCGAACGTCGGGACGTTCGCGATTACCGGCTCGGGTGCCATCGCGACCAATTACGACTTCTCGTACGTTCCGGGCACGCTGACGATCACGCGCGCACTGCTGACAGTCACCGCCAACGACGCGACGCGGGAGTATGGCCTGGCCGATCCTGCGTTCACCGGCAGCATCTCTGGCTTCCGCAATGGCGACACGGCCAGCGTGATCTCGGGCCTGACCTATGGCAGCACCGCTGTCCTGAACTCGGGCATCGGCACGTACAGCATCATCGGCTCGGGCGCGACATCGACCAATTACAACTTCAGCTACGTGCCCGGTACCCTGACTATCACGCGTGCCCTGCTCACAGTCACAGCCAATGACGCGACGCGCGAATACGGCCTGGC
>NZ_LJHP01000033.1:0-14649 GCF_001295965.1 Blastomonas sp. AAP25 | reverse complement strand
CCCCAGCCAGTGCGCGGGATAGCGGCTTGCCCAGCGGGCGGAGGTCCGGTTGACCAGCGGGAAGCCTGCCGCCACATCCGCGCTCAGCACCGCGATCCGCATCCCGGGCTCGGGAACGAACGCGGCAAGATCGTCGGCCAGCGGATTGCGATAGGGGCCACGGGCGATCTGGTTGCCGAGCGCCAGCAGCACGACCGCGCCGAGCAGCACCGCGAGCAGGCGATCATTGCTCCGCCAGGCCCGGCGCTGCGGAACGATCCACGCCACCACCAGCAGCAACAGCGCGGCAAGCGGCAGCACGTGATAATCCCAGCCCTTGTTCTGGATGACATAGCAGGCCAAGGCACCCGCCGCGCCGCCAAGCAGCGCGGTCAGCACCGGATCGAGCACGCTGCGGTGGCGCAGCGCGATCCATGTGGCGATCAGCACGGCGCCGATCTCCGGCCGCAGCCACAAGGCGAGCGGATGGCCGTCATAGGCGGCATAGACCAGCCGCGCGGGCGGCACGATTTCGCTGAGATAGGCGGGGTGGACCAGCACGATCAGGCCGACATAACTCAACAAAGCGATGCCGATCACCAGATTGGGCAGATCGAACAGCCGCTGCCATTGCCGGTCGCGCGCCACCCTGGCGAGGATGATCCCTGCGGGGACCAGCAGGAAATAGGGCTTGAGCATCAGCCCCAGCGCCGCGGCGAGCGCGATCGCAATCCGCTCTGCAGGAGTGCAACGGGGCCCCTGATCGCCCAGCGCCAGCACCAGCAGATAGGGCATCGCCAGCATCAGCATCAGATGCTCGCGCTGGCCGAACTCGGCGATCGGCAGCACGAAAAACGTCGCCAGCACCGCTGCAAACAGCATCGTCCGCTGCGCCCCGGCCAGCGCCGAGCGCGCGAGCAGACGGATGATCCAGGCCGCAGACAATGCGCCGATGACAATGCAATAGGCAGCATAGGCCTGGCTCGCAGTCAGCGGGAGAATGCGCAAGAGCAGCACGGCTGGCGCAGTCAGATAGAAGCTCAGCGGCGGATTGATCTCGACGATATCGCGGAAGAGCTGCGCGCCATCGAGCCACATTCCGGTCGCCACCAGATACCAGCTGGCATCATGGGTCAGCGCGAAACGGGGATAGGCGAGCAACGCGGCCAGCACGATGATCGCGAGCGCGAACCACTGCAGGCGGGTCGAAGCGTCAGTGCGCATCCGGCACCGCCGCGAATGCCCACAGCTTGGCGAGCAGGAAGGTCGCAGGCGGAACGACCAGCACCACCAGCAGCAGATAGACCCACAGCGCCAGGCCCAGTCGCTCGACGCAAAGGAGGATGAGGCTGCTCACCACCAGGCTGAACAGGCTGACCAGGCCATAGCGGCGCGCGCTGCTCGCCCAGCCGCGGTTGGTGCGGAAGGTCAGCCGGGCGTTGCCGAGGAACGAGACGCCGAAAGCGCCTGTGGCCCCCAGCAGATTGGCGAGATAGGGGTCGGCCCCCGCCCGGATCAAGGCCCAGGCGATCAGCACATGGGTGAGCGTCGCTGCGATCCCCACCGCGCCGAACGAGAGCAGCTCGCGCAGCCAGGCCATGTCACTGTCGCGCCGGGCGCGCGACCGCATAGAGCGACAGGCCGATGGGCAGGCCGATCCGCCCGACCAGATGCCTTTCCAGCCGGAAGACACCGCCGAGCAGCCGGTTGAGCCAGGGCCCTGGCATGGTGTCCGGCTTGCCCGCAGCCCGGGTCAGCCGCGCGGCGAGCCGCTGCGCCATCGCCAGCGGAAACAGCAGGCCGTTGAAATAGCCGATGCTGGCAGGCGCATAGCCTGCCTGGCGCAGCAGCCGGTCCAGCCCCGCGCGGGTATAGCGCCGGTGGTGATGATGGATTGCGTCATGCGCCGACCACAACCAGGGCAGCGCGGGCACGGTGATCAGGATGCTGCCATCGACCCCCAGCCGCTGGCGCAGCGCGACGAGCGCGCCATGGTCGTCTTCGACATGCTCGAGCACGTCGAGCATCGCGATCAGGTCGAACCGCTCGCCCTCGAACCCGATCCGGTCGGGCAGCAGCCCCGGCGCCACCTGGCGTGGTGCACGAAGCGAGGCATAGGCGCGCGCGTCGTCATCGAGCTCGAACGCGTCGATGTCACCGAACTGGGCCAGCATGGCGAGGTTGCCGCCATAGCCGCAGCCGGCCTCGAGGATCCTGGGCCGCTCGGGCAGGCGCGCGAAGGTGCGGATCAGCCGCGCGACGATAGCCCGGCGCCCGACAAACCACCAGTGCCGGTCCTGCAGGTCGCGCAGCGAGTGATAGGCAGCAGCTTCCACCGGATCAGAACCCGACCTTGTCGGCGACGATGTACAGCGGGCGGCCGCGCACCTGCTTGGCGATGCGGCCGATATATTCGCCCATCAGCCCCAGGCTGAGCAGGTTGAGCCCGCCCAGCATCAGCACCGCCGCCATCAGCGAGGCATAGCCGGGCGTATCGACACCGAACAGCACGGTGCGGATCACCAGAAATCCGGCATAGCCAAAGGCGAGCAGCGAGATGACGCTGCCCAGGATCGTCCAGATGCGCAGCGGGAAGGTGGTCGATGCCACGATGCCGTCAATCGCCAGCGCGAGCAGCTTGGAGAATTTCCATTTGGTGTCGCCCACCGCGCGCTGCGGTCGGACATAGTCCAGCGTCTCGGTGCGAAAACCGATCCACGAGAACAGCCCCTTGTTGAAGCGGCTGTGCTCGGTCATCTGGTTGAGCGCATCCACCGCGGCGCGGTCGAACAGCCGGAAGTCGCCGACATCCTCGGCGATCGGATGGTCGGCGAGCGAATTAATCGCCTTGTAGAACAGCTGCGCGCTCGAGCGCTTGAACATGGTGTCGCTGCTGCGGTCGCAGCGGCGGGCGTTGACCACCTGCACGCCCGTTTGCCAGCGATCGATCATCGGGCGCAGCAGTTCGGGCGGGTCCTGCAGATCGACGTCCATCGGCACCACCGCATCGCCGCGCGACGCCTTCAGGCCAGCGCTGAGCGCGGCCTCCTTGCCGAAATTGCGCGACAGCTGGACCAGCTTGACCCGCTTGTCGCCGGCGCACAGCCCGCGCAGCACGGCGGCCGTGGCATCGGTGCTGCCATCGTCGACGAAGATGATCTCGAGCCGTGGACGGTCTTCGAGCACCGGCCACTGGCTCTGGACCATGCCGTCGATCGCCTGGACGAAGGGGATGACCGCGTCCTGCTCGTTGAGCACCGGAACGATCAGCGACACCAGCGGCCGCGTCACCGCCTCGGGCGCCGCCTCGAAGGTCAGCCCCTCGATCATGTCGCGATCCCGCACGGGGCAGCACCGCCGGAAGACGCGGCCCTGCAAGGGTATTGCTGGCTCATCAACGCCATGGGTGGTCCGCCGTTCTGGTCTGGTGCCAGGCTAGATAAGCGGATCATGGTTACCGAAAGGTAAAAATGCAGCCTTTGTGCCGCGTTCACGCCAGAATGGCGGGCATCGCCGACCGGCCTTGGGGCTGCACCTATTTGCGGCGGTAGCGGAAGTACCACACCTCGTGTCCCTGCGCGCGCGCCTTGGCCTCATAGCGGGTTTCGGGCCAGCCGCCGGGGCGGACGAGAAAGTCCCTCGGCCGCTCGCACAGCCAGTCGAATTGCGGATGGCCGTTCATCACCATCATCGCATGCGCGACATAGATCGGGTGATCGGTGCCGAAGCGGAATTCGCCGCCGGGCTTCAGCTTGGCCGCGATCAGGTTCACCGGGCCCGAATTCATCATCCGCCTTTTGGCGTGGCGCGCCTTGGGCCAGGGATCGGGGTGGAGCAGATAGACGAAGCTCAAGCTTCCGTCGGGAACGCGCTCGAGCACGTCGATCGCGTTGCCCATGTGAAGGCGGATGTTGGCGAGCGTGTGCTCGCGGACATGCTGCAGCGCGCCGACCACGCCGTTGAGAAACGGCTCTGCCCCGACAAAGCCGTGATCGGGCAGCATGTCGGCGCGATACGCCATATGTTCGCCCGCACCGAAGCCGATCTCGAAGTGCAGCGGGCGATTGTCGCCAAACAACCGCTCGGACGTGATGTCGCCGTCTTCAGGCACGGTGATCTGCGGCAGCAGCCGTTCGACCAGATCGGCCTGGCCGATGCGCAATTTGTGGTTCTGCTGGCGGCCATAGAGCCGCCGCACGGATACAGGATCACCGGGTTTGTACGCAGTCATGCGCCATGCGCTTAGCGAACGACGCTCGCGATGCAAGCGGCTATCGCCGGGCGCGCATGGGTGATTGACGTTTTCTATCGCTGTGCTGCGACGGTCCGAATGGCTTGCGGCTTGTGCCAAAGCCGGGTCTTATTTACAGTCGTGTCAATGACTGACAGCGCCCTCCCCGCCTCGCCCGGGTCCGTATCGAGCGACCAGCCGATCTGGACAACGCATTACAACCACCCTTGCGCGTGGGACCAGCACTTCCCGCCGCTGTCGCTGCCCGAGATGCTGTTCCGCTCGGCCGAGCGCAAGGGAACGGCGCCTTTGCTCGATTTCATGGGCCGCAAGTACAGCTATGCCGAAACCGCGCAGGGCGCGCGCCGGGTAGCCAAGGGGCTGCAGGCAATGGGCGTGGGCAAGGGCGACCGCATCGGGCTGTTCCTGCCCAACGTGCCGCATTATGTCGCGGCCTATTATGGCGCGATGGCGGCAGGAGCGACGGTGGTCAATTTCTCGCCGCTCTATACCGTGGACGAGCTGGCGCATCAGGTCGCCGACAGCGGTACGACAATCCTGTTCACATTGTCCGCCACAGCCTTGCTGCCCACCGCGCTCAAGGTGCTCGACCAGTCGGGGCTGGAGCGGCTGGTTGTGGGCTCGGTCGCAGGCGCGCTGCCGGCGGGCAAGGCGCTGTTCTACCGGTTGTTCAAGGGCAAGGAGACCGCCGAGCGGCCCGACGACCCGCGCATCACCAGTTTCTCGTCGCTGATCGACAATGACGGGGCGTATGCCCCGGTGCCGATCGACGCGACAACCGACATCGCGCTGTTCCAGTACACCGGCGGCACCACCGGCACCCCCAAGGGCGCGATGCTCAGCCACCAGAACCTCTCGGCCAATGCCCGGCAGGTCAATGCGATCGATCCGCGCAAGGACGACGCCGACGACCGCATCCTGGGCGTGCTGCCGTTCTTCCACGTCTTTGCCAACACCTGCGTGCTTAACCGCACCGTGCTGAACGGCGGCGAGATCGTGATGCTGCCGCGCTTCGAGGCGGTGGCGGCGCTGAAGGCGATCACCCGAACCAAGGTTACCGCGCTCCCCGGGGTGCCGACCATGTACCAGGCGCTGCTCGACAACCCCCAGATCGCGAAAACCGATTTCGCGTCCTTGCGCGCCTGCATCTCGGGCGGCGCACCGCTCGCCGCAGAGGTCAAGGCGCGGTTCGAGGAGGTCACCGGCGCGAATGTGGTCGAAGGCTATGGCCTCACCGAAAGCAGCGGCGTGGTTTCGACCAACCCCTATGAAGGGCTCAACAAGCCCGGCACCATCGGCCAGCCGCTGCCCGGCACGATCGTGCGGCTGGTCGACAAGGAAGACCCCGGCAAGCAGGTAGCCCCGGGCGAGCCGGGCGAGATCATCTTTGCTGGACCCCAGGTGATGCGCGGTTACTGGAACCGGCCCGATGCGGATGCCGAAGTGTTCATCGGCGAATTCCTGCGCACCGGCGATGTTGGGCAGATCGACGAGGACGGCTATATCCGCATCGTCGACCGCATCAAGGACATGATCGCAGTGGGCGGGTTCAAGGTGTTCCCAAGCCAGATCGAGGAGGTGCTGTATCGGCACCCTGCGGTCAAGGAGGCGCTGGTGATCGGAATCCCCGATCCCTATCGCGGCGAGAGCCCCAAGGCGTTCGTCGCGCTGCAGGACGAGGCCGAGGTCGATGGCCCGGCGCTGATGGCATGGCTGAACCCGCAGCTTGGCAAGCACGAGCGCGTCGCCGCAGTCGATGTCCGCGATGCACTGCCCAAGACGCTGATCGGCAAGCTGGACCGCAAGGAGCTGCGCCGGGCCGAGGGAATCACCGCCTGATCGCCCGGACGGCGGTCAGGTTAACGCCCCTTGCCAAGCTGTCATGTGAGTGACACACTCATTCTGGTGCAGATTTTCAGACTCTGCCCGAGGCAGTCATGGGGGACATGATGACCAATGCTATCGAAAGGCGGTTCGAGGCCGCGCGCTACAATTCCACGCACGTCAAACCCGTCACGCCCGAGACGGTATGGGAGCGACGGATCAGCAACCATGTGGCCTATGCGCTGCTCGCCTATACCGGCCTGCAGATCTTCGTGGTGATGGGCGCGATCAAGGGCGAGGGCATGTCGATCCTGCCCTATCTGGGTCTGGTTGTGCTGGTCGGCCTTGTCATTCCGCTGTGCCGACGGATGGAAAAGCGCTGGCAGACGCTGTCGCGCAGCGATGCGTCCGAAGCCACGCTGACTGCGGCCTTCCGCAGCGACCGGCTGGGCATCTGGCTGTTCGCGATCGGCTTTCCCTTCGCCTTTGTGGCACTGGTCAAGGGCCTTGCGGCGCTGTTCTGAACCGCGCCGGTTCGATTGACCAACGTACACCGGCAGCTTAAACGCTGCTGATGCAAACCCCCGAACAAGCCAGGGATCTGGCGCACGATCTGGTGTCCCGCGCTCTTGCCGCCGGAGCCAGCGCGGCCGACGCCGTCTTCGCCTGCGATGCCTCCACCGATGTGCAGATCCGCCTGGGTGCGCTGGAAGACGTCCAGCGGTCCGAAAGCGCCGCGATCGGCCTGCGGGTGTTCGATGGCAAGCGCTCCGCCAGCGTATCGGGCGCGGATGTCACGGCTGCGGGCCTTGCGACATTGGCAGAGCGCGCGGTGGCGATGGCGCGGCTGGCGCCCGAGGACGCCTATGCCGGGCTGGCGCCTGCCGAGCTGCTGGCACGCGGGCCGCTTCCCGCGCTCGATCTTGACGATGAGCAGGACCCCGACCCTGCGCTGCTGCGCGATCTGGCCGAGCGCTGCGAGGCGGCGGCGCGCGCCGTGCCGGGCGTCACCAATTCGGAAGGCGGATCGGCAGGCGCGGTGCGCTCGGTCATGGCGCTCGCCACCAGCCACGGCTTTGCCGGCAGCTATGGCGGCAGCCGCTATGGCATCGGCGCCAGCGTGCTGGCCGGCGCGGAAGGCGCGATGGAGCGCGATTCGGCATCGCACACGGTGCGGTTCCTCACCGATCTGGAATCGCCCGAGGCCATCGGCCGCCGCGCGGGCGAGCGTGCGGTGGCGCGGCTGGGCGCGGGCAAGATCAGCAGCGGACCGATGCCGGTGGTGTTCGACCGCCGCGCGGGCGGATCGCTGATCGGATCGCTGATCGGCGCGATCTCGGGCAGTGCGATCGCGCGCAAGACCAGCTTCCTGCTCGACAAGCGCGGCAAGGCGATCTTCGACAGCGCGGTGACCATCCTGGACGATCCGCACCGGGTGCGCGGGCTGCGCTCGCGCAGCTTTGATGGCGAAGGCCTGCCCACCCGGCCCTGGCGCGTGATCGATCAGGGCGTGCTTACCGGATGGATGATGGACAGCGCCGCTGCCCGCCAGCTCGGCGAAGCGCCGACCGGCCATGCCGCGCGCGGGATCAGCGGCGCGCCTGCCACCGGAGCCAGCAACCTGCACATGGAAGCAGGGCACGACAGCCCGGAGGCGCTGATGACGGGGATCGCAACCGGCATCTATGTCACCGAACTGATCGGCATGGGGGTCAACGGCGTCACCGGCGATTACAGCCGCGGCGCGAGCGGTTTCATCATCCGCGATGGCCAGCTTGCCGAGCCTGTCAGCGAGATCACCATCGCGGGCAATCTGATCGACATGTTTGCAGCGCTGGTGCCCGCAGACGATCTCGAATTCCGCTATGCGGTCAATGTGCCGACGCTGCGGATCGACGGCATGGTCGTGGCGAGCAGCTGAGCGATGGCGGGGCGGATCACAACAGGGCTGATGCTGGCCGCCAGCCTGGCGCTGGCATCCTGCGGTGGGTGGAGCGACAAGGGCCAGCCGCCGCGCACCGACGATCGCATCGTGGCGCAGCCGCAGCCGTCTTTGGTCACGGTTCCGGTGGAGGCCGAGCTCGGCGATCTGGCCCGCGCAATGGAACGCAACGTTCCGCGCCAGCTGTGGCGGATCAACCAGCGCGACCAGATCTGCGTCGCCAGCAAGGGGGTCGATCTGGGGATCGCCACGGTCAAGACACCCAAGATCAAGTGCAACATCGTCGGCGAGGTCACCCGCGGATCGATCCGTGTCGGCGGATCGGGCAAGGAGCTGCGCTTTTCCTTCCCGCTCACCGCGGTCATTCGTGCCGAGGACATCGGCGGGATCCTCAAGCGCGAGACCGCCACCGCCAAGGCGATGGCGCATGCCGTGGTCCGGCTGGAGCTTGAGAAGGACTGGACCCCGCGCGGCACGGTCAAGCTGAGCTATGACTGGCTGACCGAACCGCATGTCGACTTCATGGGGCAGAAGATCAGGCTCACCGAGCCTGCCGAGCGCGAGCTGGCGCCGATCATCGCGAAGCTGGAGCGCGAGCTGCCCGGCGAGCTGGGCAAGATCGGCATCCGCCGTCAGATCGGCCAGGCCTGGGCGAGCGCGTTCACCTCGGTGGTGCTCAACGAGCGCAATCCGCCGGTGTGGATGCGGATCACCCCGCGCGAGCTGCAATATGGCGGCTATGAGGTCGCCAACGGCCGGCTGCGGCTGCGGCTGGGGATGCGCGCGCTCACCGAAACCTATGTCGGCAAGCGCCCGAAGCCTCGCCCTGCGACCGCGCTGCCGCCGATGGTGCCGCTCGCGGGCACACCGGGCGAGCTTGCCTTCTTCCTGCCGGTGTTCGCCGAATATGGCGAGCTCGAGCCGGTGCTGATCCGCGCGCTGCGCAAGCGATCAAGGCGCCCGTTCATGGTGCCGGGGCTCGAGCCGGTCGATGCGACGTTCAAGGCGGCGACGATCTATGGCACCACCGGCGGGCGGATCGCGGTGGGGCTTACTTTCACCGCGCACGAACGCGGCAGCAGGACCCCGACATCGGGAACGGTGTGGATGACCGGCAAGCCGGTCAACGCCGAGGATTCGCGCCGGGTGGGTTTCACCGATTTCGGCGTCACCGGCACCACCGACATGACCGGGGGCGACCTGATTCTCGACATGATGAACGCGCCCGGTGTCGCGCCGATGATCGCCGAGCTGCTCGCACAGAATTTCGAGCGCGATTACGCCGAGCTGCTGGGCAAGGTCGACCAGGCGATCGCCGCCAAGCGCAGCGGCGACATCGTCATCCACGCCGATCTGAAACGCGCGCGCACCGGGCAGCTTCAGGCCGCGGGCGCAGGGCTGTACCTGCCGGTCTGGGCCAGCGGCACCGCGAGCGTGACGATCGCGCCCTGAGGCCCGGTCAGCGCGTCAGGCGCGCGGCGTGCCAGCGCAGATGTTCTTCCATGAAGGTCGAGATGAAATAGTAGCTGTGATCATAGCCCGGCTGCATCCGCAGCGTGAGATCGATCCCGGCCTTTGCGCACGCCTCGGCCAGCAATTGCGGCTTGAGCTGTTCTGCCAGGAAATTGTCGGCCTCGCCCTGATCGACCAGAAGTTCAGGCACTCGCGCGCCATCCTCGATCAGCGCAACCGCATCGTGCGCGCGCCACGCCGCGCGATCGTCGCCCAGATAGCCGCCCAGCGCCTTCTGGCCCCAGGGCACCTGCGAGGGCGCGACGATCGGCGCGAACGCCGAGACTGCCTTGAACCGTTCGGGCAAGGTCAGGCCGATGGTCAGCGCACCATGGCCGCCCATCGAATGACCCATGATCGACTGGCGCGTCATGTCCGCGGGGAAGCAGTCGCCGATGATCGCGGGCAGCTCCTCGGTGACATAGCTCCACATCCGGTAATGCTGCGCAAAGGGCTCCTGGGTCGCATCGACATAAAAGCCCGCGCCCAGCCCGAAATCATACGCGCCGTCCGCATCATCGGGGACACCTTCGCCCCGCGGGCTGGTGTCGGGCGCGACGAAGATCAGCCCGAGCTCGGCGCAGGCGCGGCGGAACTCGCCCTTTTCGGTGACGTTGGCCTGGGTGCAGGTGAGGCCCGAAAGATACCACACCACCGGCAGCATCGCGCCCTCGGCATGATCGGGCACGAACACCGAGAAGGTCATGTCGGTGCCGGTGACCTCCGAGGCATGGCGCAGCACCGCCTGCTCGCCGCCAACGCTGCGGACGCTGGAGACGGTTTCGACCGCGACCGGCATCAGTAGACCACCACCGAGCGGATCGACTTGCCTTCGTGCATCAGGTCGAACGCGGTGTTGATCTCTTCCAGCCCCATGACATGGGTGATCATCGAATCGATCTCGATCTTGCCGGTCATGTACATGTCGACGATCTCGGGCACGTCGGTGCGGCCCTTGGCGCCGCCGAACGCGGTGCCGCGCCAGTTGCGCCCGGTCACCAATTGGAACGGACGGGTGCTGATTTCCTTGCCCGCCTCGGCGACGCCGATGATGATCGAGGTGCCCCAGCCGCGATGGCACGCCTCGAGCGCGGTGCGCATCACCTCGGTGTTGCCGGTGGCATCGAAGGTGTAGTCCGCGCCGCCATCGGTCATCGCGACGATCCTGGCGACGGTGTCCTCGCGGCTCATGCCACGCGTGTTGAGGAAGTCGGTCATGCCGAACTTGCGGCCCCATTCCTCGCGATCGGGGTTGAGATCGACCCCGATGATCTTGTTCGCGCCGGCAAGCTTGGCCCCCTGCAGCACGTTGAGGCCGATGCCGCCCAGGCCGAAGACCACGACATTGTCGCCCGGCTGGACCTTGGCGGTCTTGGTCACCGCGCCCACCCCGGTGGTGACGCCGCAGCCGATATAGCAGGCGCTCTGGAAGGGCGCGTCCTGGCGGATCTTGGCGACCGCGATCTCGGGCAGCACCGTGAAGTTGCTGAAGGTCGAGCAGCCCATGTAATGATAGATCGGCTGACCCTTGTAGCTGAAGCGCGTGGTGCCATCGGGCATCAGCCCCTTGCCCTGCGTCGCGCGGATCGCGGTGCACAGGTTGGACTTGCCCGACAGGCAGGTTTTGCACTTGCCGCATTCGGGCGTGTACAGCGGGATGACGTGATCGCCAGGCTTGACCGAGGTCACGCCGGCGCCGATCTCGCGCACGATGCCCGCGCCTTCATGGCCCAGCACGCTGGGGAAAATCCCTTCCGAATCGAAACCTTCGAGCGTGTAGGCATCGGTGTGGCAGATGCCGGTTGCCATGATCTCGACCAGAACCTCGCCTTCTTTGGGGCCTTCCAGATCGAGTTCGACGATTTCGAGCGGCTTCTTCGCTTCAAAGGCAACGGCGGCGCGGGTCTTCATGGGGCGAGGCTTTCCTGGCAGCGTGAGGGGTGACGGCATCCCCTATCATTGCCCCGCATATGCGTTAATATGCTAATTGATAAATAGACTATGGCAGAGGTGGGATAATATGTCGCAATGGGACGGCATCGACGAGTTCATCGCGGTCGCCACCACCCGCTCGTTCACCCGCGCCGCCAAGGCGATCGGCATGTCGCCCACCCATGTCAGCCGCGCGATCAGGACGCTCGAGCAAAGGGTGCAGGCGCAGCTGTTCCACCGCACCACCCGAACCGTGCGGCTGACCGACACCGGGCGCGTGCTGTTCGAACGCTGCGAGCGGATCGCGCAGGAACGCGACGAGGCGATCGCGCTGATCAGCCAGCAGGGCGAGCCGCAGGGCGAATTGCGCGTGACCTGTTCGACCGCGCTGGGCGAGCGCTTCGTCGCCCCCATCCTGCGCCGCTTCGCGATGCCGCACCCCAGGCTCAGTATCTCGATCGACCTCACCAACCGCGTCGTCGACCTGCTCGCCGAAGGCTATGATCTTGCGGTGCGCACCGGCCACGCCGCCGACCCCCGGCTGATCAGCACCCAGGTCGCCTCGCGCACGCTCTATACCTGCGCCGCGCCCGAATATCTGGCGCGCGCCGGGACCCCGCGCGAGGTCGGCGATCTCGAGCAGCATGAATGCATCATCGGCACGAGCGCGGCCTGGCAGTTCCGCCGGGCGGGCGCAGAGCTGATCCACACGCCGCACGGCCGCTTTCGCTGCAACAGCGGCCATGCGGTGATGGAAGCGTGCCTTGCCGGGATGGGGATCTGCCAGCTGCCCGATTTCTACATCCTGCCGCATCTGCGCGGCGGATCGGTGGCGCTGGTGCTGCAGGACTTTCAGCCCGATGACGAGCCGGTCTGGGCGGTCTATCCCCAGCGGCACCATCTGCTGCCCAAGATCAGCCGTGCGGTCGAATGCCTGCAGCGCGAGCTTTCGGCAGCGGTATAGCGGGGATGCAGCGCGGTTGAGCCGCAAATGCGACCCGCAACGCCCGACAACTCGACCGCCATGCTGGCTTTGCCGCGAGCGCGGCCTATATACACGCACAACCGGAGGCAACCAGCCGCCGGACGACCGGACAGGGACATGCTGCTGAACCTCAGCCACACCATCTTCAAGGGCGACGACGATGCCGCGCGGCTGGCCGCGCTGCGCGCCTATAAGCTTGACCCTGATGATGGCGATAACGCGCTGTACGCCGATCTGGTTGCCATTGCGCAGGCGCTGGGCGGATGCGAGTCCGCGTTCATCTCGATCGTCGAGGAAGAGCGGCAGTGGTTCAAGGCGGCCCGCGGCATCACGCTCACGCAAACCCCGCGCGCCATCGCCTTTTGCGACCATGCCATCCGTTCGCCCGAGGTGATGGTGGTGCTCGACGCCACCACCGATCCGCTCTTTGTCGACAACCCGCTGGTCACCGGACCGCCAAACATCCGCTTCTACGCCGGCGCGCCGATCATCAACGCAGATGGATATGCACTGGGCACCTTGTGCCTGTCCGACAGCGCGCCGCGTGAGCGGTTCGACGATGCCCCGCTGCTCGCCGCGCTGGCGCGGCAGGTCGCAGCATTGCTCGAACTGCGCAAGCAGCTGATCCATCAGCAGATCGCCGCAGACCTCGCCGCCGACCAGCGCGACCGGCTGTGGGATTCCTCGCTCGACATGATGCTGATCACCACCGTCACCGGCACATTGGTGGCGGGCAATCCGGCCTGGGAAAAGGCTTTCGGCCCGGTGCCGCTTGATGGCCGCGCGCATGTCAGCGACTATTTCACCGACAGCGCGCAGGGCGACCTGATCGCCGTTGCGAGCGGCGAGAGCGATGTCCAGACCGAGCGCGAGATGCGCGGCGCCGACGGACAGACGATCTATGCCAGCTGGAGCCTGGCGCGCGAAGGCGACCTGATCTTCGGCATCGCGCGCGACATCACCCGTGCGCGCGCCGCCGAGGCGCAGCTGGCGCAGGTGCAGCGGATGGAATCGATCGGCCAGCTCACCGGCGGCATCGCGCACGATTTCAACAACTTGCTCACCATCATCTCGGGCAATTTGGACATCGCGCAGAAGCGCATCGCATCGGGCCAGGTCGATCGCGCAGGCCAGGCCATCGCCAATGCCCGCGACGGAGCAAACCGCGCCGCCAACCTGACGCAGAGGCTGCTGGCCTATGCCCGCCGCCAGTCGCTCACCCCCACCAAGATCAAGCCTGCAAACCTGATCCGCGATCTGGTGCCGCTGGCATCGCAGGCGCTCGACGACCGGCACGAGCTCAAGGTCGAATGCCCCGACAGCCTGTGGCCGATCATCGTCGATGCCAGCCAGCTCGAAAACGCGCTGCTCAACCTGGTGGTCAACGCGCGCGATGCGATGGATGCGCCCGGCGAGATCACGGTGCACGCCGCCAATGCCGAACGCACGCCCGAGGATGCCGATGACGGTCATGGCGCGCCGCCGGGCCGCTATGTCCGCTTCTGCGTCAACGACACCGGCAGCGGCATTTCGCCCGAGGTCGCCAAGCACATCTTCGAGCCGTTCTTCACCACCAAGGATGTCGGCAAGGGCACCGGGCTCGGGCTTAGCCAGGTGCAGGGGTTCGTCGCGCAATCGGGCGGATTCGTGACGCTGGACACCGCGCCCGGCGAGGGCACCACGGTCATCCTGTGGCTGCCGGTGGCCGACGACGCCGAAAACCGCCCGGACCGCGGTTCAGCTGGCAGTGCCGACCCGGCCTGTCACGAGGATTGCACCATCCTGCTCGCCGAGGACAATGCAGCTTTGCGCGCGCATGTCTGCGATGTGCTGCAGGAAGCGGGCTTCAAGGTGATCGATGCCGAGGACGGCCAGGCCGCGCTCGACCGGGTGGATGCCAGCGGTACCCAGCCCGATCTGGTGCTGAGCGACATCACCATGCCCAGGATGGACGGCAAGACGCTGGCGGTCGAGATCCGCAAACGGTGGCCCGAAATGCCGATCGTGCTGATGACCGGCTATGCAGGCGGCGCACTGGACGGCGACTGCCCGCACAACCTCCTGATCACCAAGCCCTTTGCGCCCGACGATCTGGTCGCGCTGATCCGCAGGACACTGTCCGCGGTCCCGGTGGGCTGATCAAGCCATCGAAACGAGCGGGAATTGCACTCTCCCCTCCCGCTTGCGGGAGGGGTGGCTGAGCCGCAGGCGAAGACGGGGTGG
>NZ_LJHP01000032.1:0-57844 GCF_001295965.1 Blastomonas sp. AAP25 | reverse complement strand
CAGCGGCGTTGTGCTGCCCTAGTCGATTGGCACCCGGACGCTACCCCTCCACCATTCGCTGCGCGAACGGTCCCCCTCCCCCAAGGGGGAGGATTTGAGTGCAGGGCCTTCACCCACCCCCGCTCATCCTGAGCCGCGGGCGCAGCCCGCGAAGTCGAAGGACTCGCGCCCACGCTGGCCGTATAGCGGGGCCTTCGACAAGCTCAGGCTGAGCGGATGCGGTGGCGGCTTTTCAACCGCTCAGGAAAAAATCTGCCGGTCTGCAAACGACCCCATTGCGGACATTTCAATGACGTCTGTATTGTTCGGACTTTCAATCGAATGTAGCATAGCTGAGTGAGAAGCCTGCCTTACCTCGTCGCTATCGTCTTCCTAGCTGGATGCAGGCCAGACAGTCGCGGAGTGGAGCCCGAGTCAAAGATGGGTGTTTCGGACGAGGAAGTCCCTGTATTTGACATAAGGCCATACGGCGATATCCCGTATATGGCTTACATTAACCCGATAGATCAGCAGATAGCTTTGTCACGTAGCGCGGCTGAGGGTGGAGATGTGCCTTGCATGCGAGAAAAGATGGTCGATGGTGAGCCCGTAAACACAATGCTGCCCACCGATCAATGCGTCTTCATGGAATCCGCAAAGGTCTGGCATGGTCGTTGGTTGAACCATTACGAACATTCGGTGTTCTGCCCAAACGAAGTGGATCAAAAAGAATGTAACGAAGCGAAGGCCGATATATGGCTTACACCTCGTCTATTCGGCGAGTCCAACGGCAAGAGCTATCACATATCGTTTATTGGTAGAAAGACACGTTATTCCGGAGAGCCCGGAGGGTATGGTCATTTGGGCAGCTACGCATCAGAAATCGTCCTGGACCGCGTGATTTCAATCGAAGTAGCCTCAAGTCCTGTAGAATGAAATTATGGGAGCGATTTGCTAGACGGCGATGGCAGCTTCCCACCCAGTTCCCGCCATAAGCGCCGACACATTCCTTATCCATTAGCGGACGTCGCTCCCCCCTACTCCGCACACTCCCCCATCCACATGTCGCGCGGCATCTCGACGCGGATCGGCGGGCCGCCTTTGGGGTCGGGAATGCCGTCGTACCAGAGCGAGCGCGCCAGATCGGGCATGAACACGCCCAAGGGCGCGGGGCTGTCCAGCATCGGCGGGGTGGAGATGTATTTCATCCCGTTCGGCTCGCCGATGAAGGCGTGGAAGTAGAGCGATTCCTCGCCCTCTGCCTCGGGCAGCATCTGCGGCGGGTTCTGCGCATCGCCCATTCCATCGACCGGGATCAAGGTCGTCGAGCCGAAGCCGTTGGAGCCCGCAAAGCTGAAATACCTGCGGAAGATCAGCTTGTCGTCCTCGTCGGTCTGCTCGATCACCGCGACCATGTCCGACTGCGCGCTGGGGGGCAGCGCGGGCTTTTCGAAGTGCAGCGTGAAGCGCGTCGGCCAGGGCGAGCGGTAGCTGGCCTGGAGGATCGGGCACGCCAGCGGCTTGACCTGCACCGCGGCATCTGGAGTGAAATCGAGCGTGTCGATCTTCAGCCGGTCATCGACGATCTTGAACACCGCATAGGCGTTGCCGCCGGTGGCGCAGCAATTGGCGTCGCTGTCGCGCCAGATCGGGAAATAGCTGCTGAGGCCGTAATAGTCGTAGTCCACCCCCTTCCACAGCCCCATGCCCTCGGGCAGGCGGGTGCGAAGCTCGGTCTTCCAGCTGTTCATGCCGATGTTGACCCATGCGCCGGTGCGATAGAGGAACAGGCTGTCGGCATTGCCCTCGCCGGTGCCTGCGGTGCGCGCAGGCAGATGCAGGATGATATCCTCGCCATTATCGACCAGCCGCGGCGGCTCGGCCTCGCCCTCGGTGCTGGTATAGCCGATCAGCACCGGTTTTGCCCCGCCGATGTCCCAGGCGATGGTCATGCGCAGCGGTATGCCGCCGCCGGCGTCCAGCCCGCTGACATATTGCCAGGCAATCGCGCGCGCCTTGCCTTCATCGCCCGCGTTGAGGAACCCGGCGGATTCGACCACGCAGTTGACCACCGCGCCGACCAGGCAGTCCCTGGCCAGCCCGGGCCCGAAGCTCGCCGGCGTGCGGATCGACGAGGCGATCTGGGTCAGCCCGTCGATCTCGGCCTTCACATAGCCCAGGCTCTCGATGATCACATCCGCATTGGCCTGTTGCGGGCTATCGTCGGGCGAATATTCGAACCCCCGGCGCAGATCGGCCAGCGCCTCGTCGCGGCGCTCGGCGATCGTCGCCTTGCGCGGATCGACCTTTTGCCAGGCGCGCATCGCCGTCTCGACATCGGCCCAGCGCGCCGCAATCTCGCGGTTCTGGCACAGGTCGGCGGCATTGATCGTGCGGTCCGGGCAAGCCGGCGGGGTTACGGTGGTCAGCAGCAGGGCGGGCAGGAGCATCATCGATGCACGACTCCAGTCAGGCGCGACCCTGCCCGCCTTGTGCGCCAATCACCGCTAAATGCAATATGCAGCGATTGTGCGGCGTTACTTGCCGGTCCAGTTGGGCGCACGCTTCTGCGCGAACGCTGCCGCGCCCTCGCGGGCATCCTGCGAGACCATCACCTGGCCGACGAGCTCCTGCTGCTTGCCCCACATTTCCCCGTCGCTCCAGCCGCGCGATTCGACGATCACCTGCTTGGACACGCGCACCGCCAGCGGGCCGTTGGCGCTGATCTTGTGCGCGAGTTCGAGCGCGCCATCGATCGCGGGGCCTTCGACCACGCGGTTGACGAAGCCGATCTCGTACGCGCGCTGCGCCGAGATGAAATCGCCGGTGAGCGCCAATTCCATCGCGATGCGCGGCGGAACCTGGCGCGGCAGCCGCATGAGCCCGCCGGCCGCCGCTGCAAGGCCGCGTTTGGTCTCGGGGATGCCGAACTGCGCCTTGCTGTTGGCCACGATCAGGTCGCAGGTCAGCGCGACCTCCATCCCGCCCGCGAGCGCATAGCCATCGACCGCGGCGATCAGCGGCTTCCTGGGCGGCGCTTCAACAAAACCGCAAAAGCCCTTGCCCTTGACCATCGGAAGCTCACCGGTGAGGAAGGCCTTGAGGTCCATTCCCGAACAGAAGGTACCGCCTGCTCCCTTGATGATGCCGACCCGCAGGGCGTCGTTGCTGTCGAGCTCTTCCAGCGCCGCCGCCATGCCTTCGGCCACCGCGCGGTTGACCGCATTCTTGGCTTCGGGCCGGTTGATCGTGATGATGAGGACGCCATCGTCCGCGAGGGTTTGCACTTCAGACATATCGAATTCCTTGTGAAGGGTCAGAACAGAAGATCGGCCAGCTTGGCCCGGTGCCAGGCGGCGTCGCCATACTGGCTGGCGTGCCAGATTGCGCTGCGGCGGTAGAGCCCTGCGTCGCAATCGTGCGTGAAGCCGAAGCCGCCGTGGAACTGCACCGCGCGGTCGGCGGCGAAGCTGTAGGCCTTGTCGGCGGACGCCTTGGCCATCCGCACCGCGATCTCGCCGACGCCCTGCTGGCCGAAATTGTGCGCCGCGCTGAGCATGTGCGAGCGCGCCTTTTCATAGCCGACATAGGCGTTGGTGATCGGGTGCTTGAGCGCCTGATATTCGCCGATCAATTTTCCGAACTGCTTGCGGGTTTTCAGATACTCGATCGTGTAGTCGATCGCGCTCTGCGTCCCGCCGCACATCTCGGCGGCATGCAGCAAAGCGCTCGCCAGCTCGATCTGCGTCAGCGCCGTGCCCGAGCGTCCGGCATCGAGCAGCGCGGACGCAGGGATGGTGATCCCGTCGAGGGTGAGCTCGTAGCTGCGCTTGGTCTCGTCGATGATGATCTCGCGGCGCAAGGCACTGTCGGGGATCGCCGAACGCTCGATCAGCGCCAGCCGCACCGCGCCCTCGACGGTCACCGATGTGATCACCAAGGCGGCATGCTTTGCATAGACCACGAACTGCTTGGTGCCCGAGAGGACATAGCCGTCGCCGCTCGCCTTGGCGGTCGCCTCGACATGGCCGAGGTTCCAGTCGCCATGCGGTTCGGTGAGCGCCAGCGTCGCGACTTCGCCCGCCACGATGCGCGGCAGCCATTCGCCGCACTGTACCTCGTCGCCCGCCGCCAGAAGCGCCTGCGCGGCGATGGTGCAGGTCGCAAACGGCGTGGCGAGCAGCCGCCGCCCCATTTGCTCTGCGATCGGCGCGACTTCGGCCATCGACAGCCCGACCCCGCCCTGCGCCTCGGGCACCGCGATACCCAGCCAGCCGAGGTCGACAATCTCCTGCCAGACAGCGGGGTCATAGCCCCGCTCGTCCTCGATCAGCTTGCGCACCTTGTCGATCGGCGACCTGTCGCGACAGAAATTGGTCGCGACATCCATCAGCTCGATCTGCTCTTCGCTGTAGCTCAGCGCGCCGAGATGGTCGGCGAGATTTCCTTCGCTGAAAGCCATGGTTTAGCGCCCCTTCGGCAGGCCGAGCACATGCTCGGCGATGATGTTGCGCTGGATTTCCGAGGTGCCGCCGCCGATCGTGGCGGAGAAGCTGTTCAAGTAGCTGCGGTGCCAATAGCCGTTGTCGACCGCGCACGGATCATCGACATAATAGCCGCCGCGCGTGCCCTGGAAGCTCAGCGAGAACTCGGTGAGCTCGCGGATCATCTCTGTGCGCGCGAGCTTGTTCATCAGCGCAAGCCCCATCGGGCGGTCCTGCACCAAAGGCCCCATGCGGCGGCGCTGGTTGTTGAGATTGAGCGCCTGGATATCCATCATGAAATCGACCATCCGGTCCTTCATCACCGGATCGTCGAGCAACGGCTTGCCGCCGCGCTGCGACTGGCGCGCAAGCTCGACCACGCCCATCGCGTCGAGCTCCTTGAGGAAATAGCCGCCGGCAAGGTTCACCTTGGCACCGCGCTCATACTCCAGCGTCTTCATCGCGATCTGCCAGCCATCGCCCTCGTTGCCCATCAGGCATTCGGCGGGGATGCGGGCATCGGTGAAGAAGCACTGGACGAAGCCATATTCGCCGGTGAGCTTCTTGATCCGCCGCGTCTCGATCCCCGGTGCGTGCATCGGCGAGAGGAAGAAGCTGAGCCCCGCATACTTGTTCGGCCCCTCGTTCGAGGTGCGCGCGAGCAGGATCATGTACTTGGCGCGGTCGCCCAGAGAGGTCCAGATCTTCGAGCCGTTGAGCACATACTCATCACCGTCTCGCACCGCCTTGAGCTGCGCATTGCCGAGGTCTGAGCCGTTCTCGGGCTCGGAGAAACCCTGACACCAGATATCCTCTGCGTTGAGCATCCCCTTGATGTATTTCTTTTTCTCTTCCTCGCTGCCGATGTCCATGATCAGCGGTCCGGCCCAGCCGATGCCGATCGCGTTGAGCATGATCGGGCCATCGTACTTCTTCATCACCTTGGTGGCGATGCGCTGGAAATCGGGGTGCAGACCGCCGCCGCCATATTCGACAGGCCAGCTCGCGCCGAGATAGCCCGCCTCGTACACCTTGCGCTGCCAGGCGCAGAGGAAATCGAACTGCTGGTCAGTGCTGACCTCCATGAAGGTCAAAGGCAGCATGAAGCCGGGGTCCTTGGGGGTGTTCTCGCGGAACCAGGCGTCGGCCTGGGCTTCGTAATCGGCCAGTTCGGCTGGCGTCGGGCGGGATGACATCTTCTCTCTCCTGCATGAGCGGACGATGCGGCGCGGCTGGATTCGCGCTCGTTTAATCGTCCGGTTAAAACAGGTATGCAAGCCCGCGCGACGCTTGTCTAGGGGCCATGACTATCTCAAACCGTCACCCCGCGCACGCGGGGGTCCCGCTGTTTTGCCGCGATCGCGCAGAAGCGGGATTCTCTCGTTCGCGGGAATGACGGGGTTCAGGGCTGCTTCAAAGGTTGGCAATAGGATTGCTTGCGATAGCCAGTCACCGCGTCGAATTCCGCGCGGTCGTTGAGCAGCACGCGCAGCAGCGCCACCCCCTTGGCGCCCGGCATGGTCACATTGCGCACCCCGGACGGTACCGTCTGGTCGGCGGTCGCCAGGATGACCTCCACCGGCGCGCCCTTGCTGTCGCGATCGCTTTCGACAAACGCGACGTTGGTCTCGCTGTCGAACACGGTAAGCGACCAGTAATGGCCGGGCACGGGGTGCGCATGCACGCGGAGCGGCCCCTGGGTCAGATCGAACGCACACACCGAATAGGCAAGGTCCGGGCTGGGCCGCACGACGAACTGGCTTTCGGCGGTGACCAGCGGGCCGTGCGCCATGCGGTTGAAGCCCGATTGCGCCGCCAGCTGCTCCCAGGCGCGGTCCATGATCACCATCGGGGCGGCGGCCAGGGTGGTGTACCACGCAGCCAGCGCAGCCAGGACGGCGACGATCAGCGGTCCGATCCAGCGGCTCATGTCCGGCACTCCCTGCGCTCGATTCGCGGCAGCGTCACGCTGCCCCGCGCGGCAAGCAGCTTTGCCGAAGGGTGATAGGCGCGCAGCGTGAGCTCGAACGGCCGGTCGTCGGGCATCGCGATCCAGTGCGTGCCCCGGCGGGTGCGGGCGATATCGACCTGCCAGTTCGACGCTTCCACAGGCGCAAGCGCGGCGCTGCCCAGCGAATACACGCTTGCCCGGTTGGGGATGAGGTAGCCCTTGGCGTCATACAGCGTCAGGCTCCACCAGCGCGCATCCATCGCGCCACCGGACACGCGATAGCTGCACTTGCCGCTGAGCTTGCGCCCGGCGCTATCCTCGTCCGCGTTGAAATAGATCGCCTCGCGCTCGGGCAGCGCCAGCAAGCCGCGCAAAGCCACCGTGGCGCGGGTGGCGACGCTCGCGTCCTTGGTACCCACCTTGGCGGCGGTGCGCCAGGGTCCGTTTTCGATGCCCAGCGAGGCAAAGCTCTGGCGCAACTGCACCACCGCTGCGCCCGTCCCGAGCGCCAGCCCGGCCACCAGCAGCAACCCATAGCGAACCCCAGCGTGCATGACCCCTCCTGTTTTGGCACAGCCTATGCCGGAAGATCGAGGCATAACGCAAGAGGATTAGACGCGACGCGGCGGCATGACGCCGCCCGCCCCTCCCGCAAGCGGGAGGGGAGAGAGAATCAGGCCTTCTTCAGCGCCGCCTGTGCCGCAGCCAACCTTGCGATCGGCACGCGATAGGGCGAGGCGCTGACATAATCGAGGCCGGTGGTCTCGCAGAACGCGATGCTGGCAGGATCGCCGCCATGCTCGCCGCAGATGCCCAGTTTGATGTCGGGGCGCGTCTTGCGGCCCTTGGCGACCGCGATCTCGATCAGCTGGCCAACGCCCTCGATATCGAGGCTGACGAACGGATCGCGCGCGAAAATGCCCTTGTCGACATATTGCGTGAGGAACCGTCCCGCATCGTCGCGGCTTACGCCCAGCGTGGTCTGCGTGAGGTCATTGGTACCGAAGCTGAAGAACTCGCCCACCTCGGCGATCTCGTCGGCCATCAGCGCCGCGCGCGGCAGCTCGATCATCGTGCCGACCAGATATTCGATCCGGCGGCCCTTTTCGGCGAACACCATCTCGGCGGCGACATCGACCACCTTCTTCATCAGCTCGAGCTCGCGCCGGGTGGCGACCAGCGGAATCATCACCTCGGGAATCGGTGCCGCGCCGCTTTCGGCAGCGACATCGCACGCCGCCTCGAAGATCGCGCGCGCCTGCATTTCGTAGATTTCAGGGTAGGTGACGCCCAGGCGGCAGCCGCGATGGCCGAGCATGGGATTGAACTCGTGCAGTTCGTTGGCACGGCGCTTGAGCACCTCGACGCCGACGCCTGCAGCCTGTGCGACTTCGGCAAACTCGCTCTCGCTGTGCGGCAGGAACTCGTGCAGCGGCGGGTCGAGCAAACGGATGGTGACAGGCAGCCCCGCCATCACCTCGAAGATGCTGTGGAAGTCGGCGCGCTGTTCGGGTAGCAGCTTTTCGAGCGCGGCCCGCCGGCCCGCCTCATCCTCGGCGAGGATCATCTGGCGGACATTGGTGATGCGGCTCGCCTCAAAGAACATGTGCTCGGTGCGGCACAGGCCGATGCCCTCGGCACCGAAATCGCGCGCGACACGGCAATCCTCGGGCGTCTCGGCATTGGTGCGCACCTTGAGGCGGCGGACCTTGTCGGCCCAGCCCATCAGCACGCCGAAATCGCCGACCAGTTCGGGCTGCACGGTGGGAACCGAGCCCATCATCACCTCGCCGGTGGTGCCGTCGATGGTGATGGTGTCGCCCTCGCGCAGTTCGCGCTTGCCGATGCGCAGCACGCGCTCCTTGTTGTCGATCGAGAGGCTGCCCGCGCCCGAGACGCAGGGGCGCCCCATGCCGCGTGCGACCACGGCAGCGTGGCTGGTCATCCCGCCGCGTGCGGTCAGGATGCCGCGCGCCGCGTGCATGCCGTGGATGTCCTCTGGGCTGGTCTCGATGCGGACAAGGATCACCGAATCGCCCATCTCGTTGCGACGCTCGGCGGTGTCGGCATCGAACACAATCAGCCCGCTCGCCGCGCCCGGAGACGCAGGCAGGCCCTTGGTCAGAACGTCACGCACCGCATCGGGATCGAGCGAGGGGTGGAGCAACTGGTCGAGCGCCATCGGATCGACGCGCGCGATCGCCTCTTCCTCAGTGATCAGGCCTTCATTGGCCATGTCCACGGCGATCCGCAGCGCCGCCTTGGCGGTGCGCTTGCCCGAGCGGGTCTGCAGCATCCACAATTTGCCGCGCTCGACCGTAAACTCGATGTCCTGCATGTCGCGATAGTGCTTTTCGAGGATATCGAACACCCGCGCCAGTTCGGCATAGGTTTCGGGCATCGCCTCTTCCATGCTCTGCGGCTTGGCATTGGCTTCCTCGCGCGCCTGGCGGGTCAGGTACTGCGGCGTGCGGATCCCTGCGACCACGTCCTCGCCCTGCGCGTTGATCAGGAACTCGCCATAATACAGGTTCTCGCCGGTCGAGGGGTTGCGGGTGAACGCTACGCCGGTCGCCGAGGTGTCGCCCATGTTGCCGAACACCATCGCCTGCACATTGACCGCGGTGCCCCATTCGGCCGGAATGTCGTTAAGCCGGCGATAGACCTTGGCGCGTTCCGACTGCCACGATCCGAACACCGCGGCGACCGCGCCCCAGAGCTGGTCGTGCACATCCTGCGGGAACGGCTTGCCCCACTGGTCCTGCACCAGCGCCATATATTCGGCCACCAGCGCCTTCCAGTGCTTCGCCTCCATCTCGGTATCGCTGAAGAAGCCGTTGTCTTCCTTCATGATCTCGAGCGCTTCCTCGAACGCATCATGGTCGAGACCCAGCACCACGTCCGAATACATCTGGACGAAGCGGCGGTAGCTGTCCCACGCGAAGCGCTCGTCGCCCGAAACCTGCGCCAGCCCCTCGACGGTGGCATCGTTGAGGCCCAGGTTGAGCACGGTGTCCATCATGCCGGGCATCGACACACGCGCGCCCGAGCGGACGGAGACCAGAAGCGGATCGGCGGCATCGCCGAAGCTTTTGCCGGTGATCGCCTCGATATGCCTGAGCCCTTCTGCGACCTCGGCCTTCAGGCTGTCAGGGAACACCTCGCCATCCTGATAATAGCGCGTGCACATTTCGGTGCTGATGGTGAAGCCCGGCGGCACCGGCAGGCCGATGGACGCCATGCCATCAAGGTTCGCGCCCTTGCCGCCCAGCAGGAACTTGTCACCCGCGCCACCATCATTGGCGCCGCCACCGAACCGGTACACATATTTGGTCATCGCAATACTGCCTGTCCGTCTTGAATGTTGGTGAAGGGTGTCGAGATTATCCCTCGATCTTCGAAAAATCGGCAACCCGGTGAACCGCAGCGCGGAACCGCGCCAGCAGGTTCAGCCGCGCGGCGCGCTTGGCGGGGTCAGTATCGTTGACGGTCACGTCATCGAAAAACGCATCGATCGGCGCGCGCAGAACCGCAAGCGCGGCCATCGCGCCTTCGAAATCCTCGCCATGGATGGCGAGCTCGGCGAGCGGCTCGGCTTTATCGAGCGCTTCGATCAGCGCGATCTCCGCCGGTTCGGGATCATAGGGCAGCCCGGAGCCGGGCTGCGCCATTTCCGCAACGGCCAGCGCGACCCCCGGATCCTCGACCATCGACAGCGGATCTTCCTCACCGGTCTGCGCAATGCCGCCACCGGTTTCCGGCGTGTGGACCGTCGCGCTCGCATCGCCTCGTCCCTCTTTCTTGAGGATATTCGCCGCGCGCTTGTACCCCGCGAGCAGATTGCCACCCTCGCCCGTCTCGACAAAGGCTTGGAGCGCATGGACGCGCGCGAGCAGGCGGACGAGATCGTCCTCGCCGCCCAGCGCAAACACCGCGTCGATCAGGTCGTGCCGGACCCCGGCTTCGCGCTGCTGGACCTTGAGGCGGTCGGCGAAGAAGTCGAGAAGGTTAAGAACGCAGGGCATGACCAGGGTTTCGTAAACCTGATCGAGAACCTCATCGGAGAGTGAAGCGGCCAGAGCCTGGTTCCGTGCCTCATCTTCGTCGATTACGGGAAGCAAACCGATCGCGTTGTTTAATGCAGCCATAGCATCATCAAAGCGCTGGCGATCGCCTCGCCCAATCTGCATTCCGGCAAACTGGCTAATGGGATAAGCCAAAACCCAGGCCAAATTGGCGCGTATTCCGTTTGACAGAACGAGACGCAGTATACCGAGAGCGGATCGACGAAGGGCATATGGATCTTTCGATCCCGAGGGTGGCATGTTCGCAAAAAAGAATGTGGCAATCGTATCCAGCTTATCCGCCAAACTCACCGCAACCGTCACCGGCGCAGTTGGCACATCATCACCCTGACCGACAGGCTTGTAATGATCGCGGATGGCGGCCGCGACCTGGGGGTCCAGACCTTCCTTCGCCGCGTAATAACCGCCCATAAGCCCCTGAAGTTCGGGGAATTCGCCGACCATCTCGGTGACCAGATCGGCCTTGCACAGGTGTGCGGCTTGTTCGGCGAGCGCCGCGTCGCCCTTGACGATCCCCTCTTCGCACAACCACCGCGCCAGCTTGGCGACGCGCTCGACCTTGTCGGCGACGGTGCCCAGCTTTTCGTGGAACACGATGTTCTGCAGCTTCTCAGCATGCTGCTCGAGCGTCTTCTTCTGGTCGAGTTCCCAGAAGAACCGCGCATCGGAGAGCCGCGCTGCGAGCACCTTCTCGTTGCCCGCGACGATCGCCTTGCCGCCATCGTGCGCCGAAATGTTCGCAGTGCAGACGAACGCGGGCGCCAATGCCCCTGCAGCATCGCGCACGACGAAATATTTCTGGTTGATCCGGGTGGTTAGCTGGATGACTTCAGGCGGGACCTCAAGAAACGCCGGGTCATAACGGCCCAGCAGCGGCACCGGCCATTCGGTGAGCCCGGCGTTTTCGACCACCAGCCCTTCGTCCTCGACTAGCGCGAAGCCAGCGTCCGACGCTGCCTTGGCCGCGCCGCCACGGATGATGCTCGCGCGCTCGTCATGATCGACGATCACGTGCGCCGCACGCAGCGCGCTCGCGTAATCCTCGACGCCCGCAATCGTCACCGCGCCTTTGTGGTGGAAGCGGTGGCCGACCGTGCTGTCGCCCGCGACCAGGCCATCGACCTCGCACGGCACGACATAGCCGCCGAGCAGCGCGATGATGCCCTGCAGCGGACGCACCCAGCGCAGCGATTCCGTGGTCTGGCTCGCGGTGCCCCAGCGCATCGACTTGGGCCAGGGGAAGGCGCGGATGATCGCGGGGATCGCGTCGGCCAGCACATCGGCGGTGGCGCGGCCGGGCTTTTCGATCACAGCGAACAGGGTCGCGCGGCCCTTGACGTCGCGGGTCTCGAGCGCGTCGCGGGTCAGCCCCGCCTTGCGCAGGAAGCCATCGACCGCGGCATCGGGCGCATCGGCGGGTGGGCCCTTGAGCTCCTCGGACACGGCTTCGGTGGTCTCGGGCAGGCCGCGCGCGATCAATGCGAGGCGGCGCGGGGTCGAGAAGGTCTGCAGGCTCTGAGCCTTGAGGCCGGCGGCGGCGAGCTGTTCGGCGAACAATTTCTCGAGGTCGGCGCGCGCCTTGCCCTGCATCCGCGCGGGGATTTCCTCGGAGAGCAGTTCGAGCAGGAAATCGGTCACGCCGCCCACCCGTTCTTCTCCATCCATGCCTGGCAGCTGCCCTTCGCGAGATCGCGCACGCGGCCCATATAGGCTTGGCGTTCGGCGACCGAGATCACCCCGCGCGCCTGCAGCAGGTTGAAGACATGGCTCGCCTGGATCGCCTGCTCATAGGCCGGGATCGGCAGTTTCGCGTCGAGGCAGTTCTCGCACTCGGCGACTGCCTTGCGGAACGCGTCGAACAGGCTCTCGGTGTTCGCCACCTCGAAATTCCACGCGCTCATTTGGCGTTCGTTTTCCAGGAACACGTCGCCATACGTCACGCCGTTACCGTTGAAATCGAGGCCGTAGACGCTGTCCTTGCCCTGGATGTACATCGCCAGCCGCTCGAGCCCGTAGGTCAGCTCGCCCGCGACAGGCTTGCAGTCGAAGCCGCCCATCTGCTGGAAATAGGTGAACTGCGTCACCTCCATGCCGTCGCACCAGACCTCCCAGCCCAGCCCCCAGGCGCCGAGCGTCGGGCTTTCCCAGTCGTCCTCGACAAAGCGAATGTCGTGCAGCAGCGGATCGACGCCGATCGCGGTCAGGCTGTCGAGATAGAGCTGCTGGATTTCGCCGGGCGAAGGCTTGAGGATCACCTGATACTGGTAATAATGCTGCAGCCTATTGGGGTTCTCGCCATAGCGGCCATCGGTCGGGCGGCGACAGGGCTGGACGAACGCCGCATTCCACGGATCCGGGCCCAGCGCGCGCAAAGTGGTCGCGGTGTGGAACGTCCCTGCGCCCATGGGCATGTCATAAGGCTGCAATATCAGGCAGCCATGACGGCTCCAGAAGCTGTGCAGGGTCAGGATCATGTCCTGGAATGAGAGGCTTTGCTCGCTCAAAAGTCCGGGCCTTCGCAAGTGCACAATGATTGCGCCGCGCTTTGGCCGATGGAGGCGCTGGGGTCAAGTCGCAGGTGATTCAGGCTTGGTGTGCGGGGGCCAAGTTTTGCTTGGGTGATCGCAGGTCTTCCCACTTCTTCGGGTCCCCTGCGCAGGCAGGGGCCCATCTCCTGCCCCGTCGATGTCGCGCCTACCGGGAGATGGGCCCCCGCCTTTCGCGGGGGACCGGAAAATCGCGGCGGGAGCTACTCCGCCGCCACCGCTTCGCGCACCCGCTCCAGCGTCACCGGCGTTCCATTGAGCACCGCATTGCCCGAAATTGGGTCCATTGCTTGCGGGTCGGTGAGATCGTTGAGCGACACGCCGGGGCGCCGACCCGCAACCGAAAGCCGCGTCCCCGGCTTGTCATGCCCGAAACCGTGCGGGATCGAGATCACCCCCGGCATCACATCCTCGCTGATCTCGGCGGCAACCTCGACCGATCCGACGCGGCTGGTGATCCGCACCAGATCGCCATCGGTGACACTATGCGCCACGGCATCATCGGGGTGGATCATCGCCGTGCAGCGATCGGGCCCCTTGGCCAGCCTTGGCGAATTGTGCAGCCAGCTGTTGTTGTTGCGCACATGCCGCCGCCCGATCAGCAGCAGGGAGTCCGCCGGGGTGTCGGCAAGCGCCGTGCGCCACTGTTCAAGTGCCTCCAGGCACAATGCCGGCGCGCAGGCGATGCGCTTGTCTGGTGTCTGCAGGCGCTCAGGCAGCCGCTGGACGTGTGGACCGAAATCCCTGCCATTAGGGTTCGCCTCGAGTTCCTCGAGTGTCACGTCGTAATCCGATCGCGCGAGCATCGAGGCGAGCACGGTGCGCGGGGGCACGATGTTGGGCACCGCCTCGCCGCGGGCGTGCAGGATCGCGCGCGCCATCTCGGCGACGATCTCCCAGTCCGCTTTGGCTCCTTCCTCCATCGGCAGCGTCGCAGCCGAGTAATCGGCATAATTGCGGATCGCGATCGGGCCGAGCAACAGCGGATAGTGATCCTTTTCGAGCGGACCGCAAGGCGGCAGAATGTAGTGCGCGTGCGCGCTGGTGGCGGTCACGTACATGTCCACCGACACCATCAGGTCGAGCAGCGGCAGCGCCTCGCCCCACGCGCCGGGCGCCGAAAGCACCGGATTGCCCGAGAGCACCACCAGAGCCTTGATCTGCCCGTCGCCCGGGGTCGCAATCTCCTGCGGCAGCAGCGCGCTAGGAAATTCGCTGATCACCTCGGGCCGGTCGCCGATCCGCGAGCGAAAACGGTCGTAGGTCCCGGGGCCAGCGCCCGCCACCAGATCGACCACGGGGGACGAGAACATCACCCCGCCCTCGCGGTCCAGATTGCCGGTCGCGATATTGAGCAGCTGGATCAGCCACAGGTTGAGCGTCCCCGCCTCGGTGACCGAAACCCCCATGCGGCCATAGACGATGGCCGGCTCGCCACTGCCCAAGGTCGCTGCCAGATCGCGGATCACCGGCTCGGCAATGCCGCAATGCGCCGCCAGGCGGGCGACATCGAAGCCGCGGATCGCAGCCCAGGCAGCCGCCCAGCCCTCGTCGAGCATCGGCTCGAGCCTGCCGGGCTTGACCAGCCCCGCCTGGTCGAGCGCCTTGAGCAGGGCGAGCAGCAAGGCGGTGTCGGTGCCGGGGCGGATGAAATGGTGCGCGTCGGCGATCTTGGCGGTCTCGGTGCGGCGCGGATCGATCACCACCACCTGCCCGCCGCGCTTCTGCACCGCTTTCAGCCGCTTCTTCACATCGGGGACGGTCCACACGCTGCCGTTGCTGGCAAGCGGGTTGCCGCCGATGATCAGCATGAACCGTGTGCGATCGACATCGGGGATCGGGAACAGCGCGTTGTGGCCGTACATCCACATCTGGATCAACTGGTGCGGGATCTGGTCGAGCGTCGAAGCCGAATACAGCGTGCGCAGCTTCATCGCCTTGCGCAGAACGCCGGTCTGCGTGCCCGTGGCGTAATTGTGGGCATTGGGGTTGCCCATGTACATCGCGGGCTGTCCGCCGCCTGCCATCACCTCGGCCATCCGCGCACCGATCTCGGCAAAGGCGGTATCCCAACTGATCTCCTGCCAGCTGTCGCCCACGCGCTTGACCGGACGGCGCAGCCGGTCTGGGTCGTCCTGCAGATCCGCGAGCGCGGTCGCCTTGGGGCAGATATGGCCGCGGCTGAGCACATGATCGGGATTGCCGCGGATCGAGACGACGGTGCGCCCCTGCACCTCGACCAGCACGCCGCAATTGGCCTCGCACAGATGGCAGGTGCGCGCGTGAATGCTGGTGGCCGATTCGTCCGCCATGGCTGTCTCTCCCGTTGTCGTTGGCCGACAGGCTATCAGCGCAGGCGGGGGCTGACCAGCCACCGAAATCCGCCACTTTCCGTAGCGGATGTCATGCGTCACTGCCACTAAGTCAGGGTCACTTGACATGGTCAGCGAATCACGACATAAAGTCAGGGTAAGCTGACATTTGGTCAGTGGACAATGACAGGACTTCGCGATGACCATGTTCCGCCCCGCGCTCGACGCCCGCACCGTCCGCCGCCCGCCCTTGTGGGTCGCGGGGCTGGGATCGGCGCTGCTGACCGGGCTGTTGTGCGTGTGGATCAGCGGCGATGCCCCCGATGTCCCCTCGCCCGCTTCAGGCGGTGCGGCGGTGTTGCTGGCCCCGGTCTTTCTGGTGCTGGCGTGATCGGGCCGCGAGGAGGCGAGAGGATGACCCACGGATGGACGACATGAAGAACCGGCTGAAGGTGCTGCGCGCCGAGCGTGACTGGAGCCAGGCCGAACTCGGCGCGCGACTGGATGTCTCGCGCCAGGCGATCAACGCAATCGAGACCGGAAAATATGACCCCTCATTGCCGCTCGCCTTCCGGATCGCGCGGCTGTTCGAAATGCCAATCGAGGAGATTTTCGATGACGAGTTCAACGGAGGCGATCATGGCTGAAACAGACTGGCAGGCGCGTGCGCGGGAGCGCAAGCGCCGGGTCAACCTGGTGGTGGGCACTTTGTTCTGCATCGGGCTGTTGTCGGGCTTTCTGGTCGGCTTTTTCGAGGACGAGAAGGCAGACCTGCTTTCCGCCAACAGCATTCCGCCCTGGCTCGCGGTGGCCAGCGCCATCCTGTTCGTCGTTGCCACCACCATCGGCTCGTGGAAGCTGATGCAGGTCTCGGACGAGCTGGAAAGGACGATTCACATCAAGACCACGGTCGTCGCCGGCAATGTCATGCTCATCGGCTATCCGACATGGTTCATCCTGTGGAAGGGCGGCATCGTGCCCGAGCCCGATGCGCTGTGGCTGTTCCTGGCAGGGTTCGCCGCCAGCGCAATCGCCTATGCCTGGTACAAGCTGCGCTGACAGACCTTTTTTTTCATTCCCCTCCCCCAACACGATCAAAGGATACTTCCCATCATGACCATCACCAGAACACTGCGAACCACCGCCGCCACGCTCGCGCTTGCCGGCGTTACCGCGCTCGGCTTTGCCAGCCAGCCGCTGCTGGCGCGCGATCAGACAAGCGTCGCCGAGGTGCTGGGCGCCGCCCCCACCACCGCGCCTGCGACGCAGGACGTGAACCCTGCGATGTGGATCGTGCGTGACAAGGACACCACCATCTATCTGTTCGGCACGGTGCATGTGCTGCGCCCGGGGCTCAACTGGCTGAAGGACGACATCAAGGCCGCTTTCGACGGATCGGACGAGCTGGTGCTAGAAGTCACCGAGCCCGAGGACCCGTCGATCATGCCCACGATCCTGTCGAAGATGGCGACCAACCCGGCCGGTACCACGCTGCGCAGCCTGCTCGATGCCCCGGTGCTCGCCAAATACGAATCCGCGCTGGGCACGCTCAAAATTCCGGCGGCATCGCTCGACGGCTACAAGCCGTGGTTCGCTGCGGTGACGCTGACCACCGTGCCGCTGCTGATGCAGGGCTATGACCCAAACAGCGGTGCCGAAAAGGTGCTGTCCAACGCCGCCAAGGCGCAGGCCAAGCCGGTCGGCCAGCTCGAGACGATCGAGCAGCAGCTGGGCATCTTCAATTCGCTCGCGACCAAGGAGCAGATCGCGTTCCTCGACGTGACGCTCGATGGCGTCCCCGAGGTCACCGCCCAGATCGACACGATGGTCGACGCCTGGGGCAAGGGCGATCTGACCCGGCTCGACACGCTGCTCAACGAAGGCTTCGAGAGCTATCCGGGGCTGTACGACGCGCTGCTGACCGACCGCAACACCAACTGGGCCAACTGGATCAAGGCGCGGATGGAACAGCCGGGCACCGTGTTCATCGCGGTCGGCGCGGCGCATCTGGTCGGCAAGGACAGCGTGCAGGCGATCCTGGAAAAGCAGGGCATTACCAGTACCCGCATTTCGAAGTAACATCTGAGGATCGAAGGACCCCGTCAGCCCAGTGCTGGCGGGGTTCGTGTGTTGTCAGAGCGCAGCGTTGCGGAAGCAGGCGCGGACTTCTTCCACGAAGATCTGCGGCACCTCAAGCGCGGCAAAATGTCCGCCGTGATCGACCTCGTTCCAGTAGATGATGTTGCTGAAGCGCTTTTCCGCCCAGCGGCGCGAGGTCTGGAACAGCTCCTTGGGGAAGATCGTCCCGCCCATCGCCACGCTGACCGGGTCGAACCCCATGTTCGAAAAGCTGTGCCAGTAGAGCCGCGCCGAGGAGGCTGCCGAGTTGGTCAGCCAGTACAAGGTGATCGTGTCGAGCAATGCATCGCGGCTGAAGCCCGAAAACGTGTCGTCGCAATCCGACCAGTTGCGGAATTTCTCGAGGATCCAGGCCATCTGGCCCACCGCGGAATCGGCGAGCGCATAGCCGATGGTCTGCGGCCGCGTCTTCTGGATCGCCGAATAGCCGCTTTCCTTCTCCTGATAATATTGCATCCGCGCCGCCGCGCGCTTTTCCAGATCGCTCAGGTCCGCCATCGTCGCAGGGTCAGGCAGCGCCAGCACCATGTTCGAATGCACGCCTGCGCACGCGCCCAGATTTTGCCGCGCGATCTCCAGCGTTACCCCGGATCCCCAGTCGCCGCCCTGCGCGAAATAGCGCTCATAACCTAAAGCCAGCATCAGGTCGTTCCACACCTTGGCGATCTTGGTGATCGACCAGCCCGTCTCGGTGGGCTTGCCTGAAAAGCCGAAGCCGGGGAGCGAGGGAATGACGAGGTGGAAGGCGTCCGCCGGGTCCGCCGGGTTGGTCAGCGGCTCGATCACCTCCATGAATTCCATCACCGATCCCGGCCAGCCATGCGTCATGATCAGCGGCCGCGCGCCCTCATGGGCTGAGCGGATATGGAGGAAATGGATGTCGACGCCGTCGAATTCGATCAGAAACTGCGGATAGGCGTTGAGCGCCGCCTCGCAGGCGCGCCAGTCATAGCCGTCCGCCCAATAGGCTGCATAGTCCTGCACCACGGCCAGCGGGATGCCCTGATCCCAGTCATCCACCGTCTCCTTTTCGGGCCAGCGCGCCGCCAGAATGCGCTGCCTCAGATCGTCGAGCTGGGCCTGGGGGATATCGATGTGGAACGGACGTGGCTTGGTCATGGGGCGAAACCTATCCGATGAAATGTGTGCTGGCAAACGCCCCGGATCCGGCCAATGCCGACATATCTTTCGTGCCAAGGGAAACAATAACCCTTCAGCACCGTTCGTTTGTCGCACGGCCATGTCATGGCATTCGTCATGACGACCCATCAACGCATCAGCAAAGGCGTGATGTGGAAAAGATAATGGCCGACGCACAAGGAGATACTTCAATGAAAACCGCTTTTCTTTCGTCCTTCGTGGCGGCCTCAGCCCTGATCCTCGGCGCCTGCGGATCGGAAAACGTCACCACCGAATCCGACGTCACCGTTCCGGCTGACGCACCGATGGCCACCGATGGCCCCGCGGCCAACGGCATGAATGCAACCGGCACTGTCATGGTCGGCGGCGCGGAAATGCTGCCGACCCGCAACATCGTCGAAAACGCTTCGGAATCGCCGATCCACAGCACGCTCGTCGCTGCAGTCAAGGCTGCAGGCCTGGTCGATACGCTTGCCGGTACCGGACCGTTCACGGTCTTCGCTCCGGTGAACACCGCGTTCGAGAAGCTGCCTGCCGGCACCGTCGACACGCTTCTGAAGCCTGAAAACAAGGCCAAGCTGTCGGGCATCCTGACCTATCACGTGGTGTCGGGCCGCATGACCGCTGCCGATCTTGCCAAGGCGATCACCGATGGCAACGGCACCGCGACGCTGACCACCGTGCAGGGTGAAAAGCTCACCGCCAAGATGGATGGCACCAATGTCGTGCTGACCGGCGAAGGCGGCAGCACCGCGATCGTCACCCAGGCGGATGTCCCGCAGTCGAACGGCGTGATCCACGTCATCGACAGCGTGCTGATGCCCAAGGCCTGATGACCGGTTCCGGGCGGTCGGCAGCGATGCCGCCCGCCCGGAGCACATCCCGTCACACCGGCTTGGCGCCAGACCCCTGCCCGCCCCGATTGGCGTATTCCTGGCTGCCCAGGTGATAGACCTTGTCGCCGCCCAGCACCGCCTGGTTGGAGTATGTGAAGCCCGGGTTGAGCCCGCGATACAGATCGTCGAAATTGCGCTCGACGGTCTTGCGGTAGAGTTCCTCGAAACTGTCGATCACGAAATAGGTCGGCTGCATGTCCGAGATGACATAATCGGTGCGCATCACCCGGTCGACTTCGAGATGCACGCGGTTGGGCGATTGCCCTTCCACCGAGAATTTCGCCTCGAGCGGCCCTGACAGGATGCCTGCGCCATAGGCCCGGATACCCTCGGCCTCGCGGATCAGCCCGAATTCGACCGTGTACCAGTACAGCGCCGAAAGCGCCTTCAAGCGGTTGTACGCCAGCGCCTTCCAGCCCGCGCGGCCATATTCCTGCATGTAATCGGCATAGATCGGGTCGGTCAGCATCGGCACATGGCCGAACACGTCGTGGAACACGTCGGGCTCGGAAATGTAATCGAACTGCGCGCGGGTGCGGATGAAGTTGCCCGCCGGGAAGCGCCGGTTGGCGAGGTGATAGAAAAACACATGATCGGGGATCAGCATCGGCACCGGCACCACCGACCAGCCGGTGATCGGCTGCAGCTCCTCGCTGAGTGCACCGAAATCGGGAACGCCGCCGCGCCCCAGATCGAGCCGCTTCAGCCCCGCCAAGAATCTGCTCGCCGCGCGGCCGGGCAGCACGTCCATCTGCTGCGCGAACAGATCATCCCAGATGCCATGCTCCTCCGCAGTGTAGACCCGCTGCTGCGGTTCGAGCCAATCCTCGCCCAGATGCGCAGGCCGCTGCAGCGGCGCCACGCACGTGCCTTCGGGCACCTGCGGAATGGTGGAGAAGTCGACCGCGTCGGGCCGGATGAGCAGGCTTTCCATGCATCGTCCCCTGTGATGGCTTGAGCGCCGATATAGCATGGGCTGCACGAAAAATCCTTTCGATTTCTTGCCCCACAGCGCCCTGATCGGGATAATCCTTCCCTTTAGGCCTCTATCAAGGTACATCCTGCCGATGATCGAACTGGAACCGGAAGATATCCGTATCCTGCGCGCGTTGCAGGACAATGGCCGCATCACCAATGCGGAGCTCGCCGAAACCGTGGGCATGTCTGCCTCGCCCTGCTGGCGGCGGGTGCGCAGGCTGGAGGCGGATGGCGTGATCCGCGGCTATTCCGCACGGCTCAGCCGCCGAGCCCTGGGGCTGGGCGTGCTCGCTTATGTCAGCGTCGAGATCGCCGACCATAACGACGCGCTGACCCGTGCGTTCGAGGACGCGGTCGCGGGGCTGGACGAGGTCATCGCCTGCCACCAGGTCACCGGCGGCGCGGACTATATCCTCACCGTCGTCAGCCAGGATCTCGACAGCTACGCCGATTTCGCCAACAAGCGGCTGCGCCCGATCGCGGGGATCAAGTCGATCAGCACCAGCTTCGTGCTCAAAGAGGCCAAGCCGCAGTCGGGGCTTCCGGTCTAGCGGGCGGGCGCGATGGCCCGCGCGCACAATCGCGGGTGAAATCCGCGCGCCGATCCTCTACAGCCCCTCGCCATGGCTACCCCTTTGCCCCCTGTCATCGACCTCGGCACCATATTGGGTGCGCTCGACCTGTTCGGAATCGCGGTGTTCGCCGCCTCGGGCGCGCTGGCTGCGGCGGCAAAGCGGCAGACCTTCGTCACCTTCACCTTTTTCGCGCTGGTCACCGGGGTCGGCGGCGGCACGGTGCGCGATCTGCTGATCGGCGCGCCGGTGTTCTGGATCGTCAATTCGGGCGTGCTGGTGGTGGTGCTGGCGGTGTCCGCTTTGTTGTGGGTCACTCCGCAGCATTGGTGGCAGGGGCGGATGCTCGACTGGTTCGATGCGGTGGGGCTGGGTGCCTATGGCGTGTTCGGCGCGGCCAAGGCGATGCAGTTCGGGGTCGACCCGCTGCCTGCGGTCATGATGGGGGTGATCACCGCGTGCGTCGGCGGGATCATCCGCGATGTGCTGGCGGGCGAACCCTCGATCATCCTGCGGCCCGAGCTCTACGTCACCGCTGCAGCCTTGGCATCGGGCCTGTATGTCGGGCTGCGGCTCACAGGGCTGGACACGGAATATGCCGCGATCATCGGTGCGGTGGCGGGCTTCGTGCTGCGCGGCCTTGCGATCCGCTACAACATCGCCCTGCCCGCCTATCGCGGCAACGGTTGATCGCAAAGCGCTCTGTACGTCCCTTCGCGCTGCGAATGCGCTTGTGGTGTTACCCCTGCGGCGCGCGAAGGGGCAAAGCGCGCCGCAGGGGTTGAAGCCGGACGGAAATGCCTGATGGAGGCAGACCCGCCCGGTAGAGCAATCGCTTATTCGGGCGGGTACGGGTCCGCATCGTTGCGATAGGCAAAATCATCGTCGCCGCCCTGGGGCGGGACATAGGCCGGGTCGCCGGCATCGCCGAACACCTGACCGTCCGCGCCGACATCGCCAGCGCCCCATGCGCCATTGGCGCGGTTGAAGCGAACATAGTCGATGCGGCCATAGCTGATCCCGCAGGTAAAGCTGTCGACTCCGGTGTTGCGCGATCCGACCAGACCCTCGACACGCCAGCCATTGCCGTCGCGCACGACATTGTCGATCCGCTCGACCCGGGCGCCGAAGCCCGACTGCGCCGCTGCCGCCGCACCGCACTGGGTGGAGGCGGAGCGGACATCGTCGTTGTAGCTGTAGCGATCATTGGGACCGTTGCGGTTGCGGCTGCTATTGGTCGCTGCGCTCGCGATCGCCGCGATCCCGCCGAGGATCAGCGCGCCTGCGAGAATATCGCCGCCATCGATGCCGCGGTTGCGACCGCGCCAGCCGCGATTGCCCCAGCCGCCGCGCCACTGGCCAGCCTGCTCGTCGCGCTGGTCCCATGCAAGATCGGCGAGCGCGGAATACCCGCCAGCGCCGGAACTGGTGGAAACCGGCGCCGCCATCGCGGGCGCCAAGCCCGTCACCATCATCGCGCCCGCTGCACCCAGGCCTGTCAAAGCTTTCAGCATATCAATTGCCTTTCACATCCATGGCCAAGGCGCACCGCGCTGTACCCAAGTTCAACCGATTGTTTAGGCGGTCCAGCCTGTCGCCACGCTGAACCGCCTGGGAGCCTGATGGGCATGCGCGACCTCAGCGAAAGTTGCCGAGTCCTCTGAGGCGCACATCCACCACCCGGCCCCGATCCACGAAGCAGGTAAAGCGACCGCGATCCGATCCGCCGCGCCAGCGCCCGTTGCCATCGACCACGATGCGGCCCTCGACGCGCAGCCCGAAGCGGGTGCGGTCAATGTCGCGAACCTGGGTGACCTGGGCGAAGCGGCCGAAACGGCGCGCCTCAAACTCTGCGGCGCGCACGCACTGGTTCACCGCGCGGTCGCCACCGCCGCCCCAGCGCCCACCGCCCTGCCAGCCGCCGCCCCACTGGGCCTGCGCCGGCATCGCTGCTGCAACCATGGCAGCCGCACCGAGCAGCGCCGCGCCAATCACACCCTTTGCCTTTGCCATGTTTCGATCCTTCATTCCTCCCCGCGAGGCCCTGTGCCGTGCGGGACGAATGCAGGATTACCGATTCGCCGCTGTGAAGAGCCTGAACTGCGCTGACAGGAACTGTTCAGGTTTGCGGGGCTGTAGATGAATGGATTGGCTGCAGAGTTCAGGCAGCCCTTCCCCGTCGATCGGGAACGCTGACGGAGTGCACCTCTCCCCTCCCGCCTGCGGGGGGGGGTGGACGAGGCCCAGCCGAGGCCGGGGTGGGACTGTAGTGTCGCAAATTTCAGGCCCACCCCGGTCCGGCAAGCCGGACCTGCCCCTCCCGCAAGCGGAAGGGGAGAGATCGCCTTACTCGCCTGCGATCTTCAGCCCGGTGAAGTGCGCGAGGAAGGCGTAGATGTCCGAGAATTCCTCGATGATCTTGTCGGTGGGCTTGCCCGAGCCATGGCCGGCGCGCGTCTCGATGCGGATCAGATGCGGCTTGTCGCCAGCCTGCGTCGCCTGCAGGCGAGCGGTGTACTTGAAGCTGTGGCCGGGCACCACGCGGTCGTCGGTGTCGGCGGTCGAGACCATCACCGCAGGATAATCGGCTTTGCGGATCGTGTGATAGGGCGAATAGGTCAGAAGCGTCCTGAAGTCGGCCTCCTTGTTCGGATAGCCATAATCATCGACCCAATAGCGCCCGGCGGTGAAGCGGTCGAAGCGCAGCATGTCCATCACGCCCACCGCCGCGTGCGCAGCGCTGAACAGATCGGGCCGCTGGTTGACCACAGCGCCCACCAGCAGCCCGCCGTTCGAGCGGCCTTCGATTGCCAGCTGGTCCTTGCCGGTGACGCCTTGCTTGATCAGATACTCGCCCGCCGCGATGAAGTCGTCGAACACGTTCTGCTTGTTGGCGAGCCGTCCGGCATCGTGCCACGCCTTGCCGTATTCGCCGCCGCCGCGCAGGCTCGCCTGGGCATAGACGCCGCCCTGCTCGAGCCACGCCAGCCGCGTCGGCGAGAAGCCGGGCAGCACCGAGATGTTGAAGCCGCCATAGCCATAGAGCAATGTCGGCGCGGGGCCGGTGACGGTCTTCTTGCGGACGATGAACATCGGCACCTTGGTGCCGTCTTTGCTCGCATAGAAGCGCTGCTCGACGGCATAATCATCGGGGTTGAACGCCAGCTTGGGTTCGGCCCAGGGCGAGACCTGGCCCAATGTCAGGTCATAGCGATAGATCGTCGTCGGGCGGTTGAAGCTCGAATAGGCGAAGAAGGTTTCCTTCGAATCCAGATCGCCATCGAAGCCGCCGACCGAACCGATCCCCGGCAGCGGCAGCTCGCCCATCGGCTTGCCCGCCAAATCGAACAGCTTCACGACGTTGCGCGCATCCTGCAGATAGTTGGCGACCAGCTTGCCGCCGACCACCGAGGCACCCGCGATCACCGCCTCGCCTTCGGGCACCACCGTCTCGATGCTGGCTTCACTGCCGTTGCGCGCCATCGAGACGATGCGCAGCCGCGGCGCATCCTTGTTGGTGACGAAATAGATCCGGTCCCCGGCCATGCCGATCATCTGCCAGTCGTTGACCAGCTCGGGCACGATCACGCGCTGCGACGTGGATGCCTTGGTGCCGTCCAGATCGATCATGGTGAGGCGATAGCGCTCATCGGTGCCCGAGGACGAGGTGACCAGCAGGAAGCTGCCATCGTCGGAGACCTGCGCGCTGTGATTGAGCTGCGGCTCCTGCGGCGTCGCATAGATCAGCGGATCGGCACTCTGCGGCGTCCCGATCGCGTGATAGCGGATTTCCTGGTTGGTGTTGAGCGACTGGAACTCGCCCTCCTTGTCGGGCTCGGGGAAGCGCGAATAATAGAATCCCTTGCCCGCCTTGTCCCATTCCAGCGCGGAGAACTTGACCCATTTGACATCGTCATCCAGTGGCTTGCCGGTGGCGACATCGAGGATCTTGACCGTGCGCCAGTCGCTGCCGCCATCCTGGATCGAATAGATCAGCTTGCTGCCGTCCTCGCTGGGCACCCAGGCATCAAGCGCAGTGGCGCCGTCCTTGGCCCAGCCGTTGGGATCGATCAGCACCCGCTCGGCGCCGTTCGCGCCATCTTTCACGTACAGCACCGCCTGGTTCTGCAGCCCCGAATTGCGCGTGAAGAAATAGCGGTTGCCCGCGACCTCGGGCACGCCGGTGCGCGCATAATCGTACAAAGCGCGCATGCGGGTGGCGAGCGCGGCGCGGCCGGGCAACGTCTCAAGATAGGCGTCGGTGACCTTGTTCTGCGATTCCACCCACGCGGCGACCTTGGGATCGACCCGGACGTCGTTTTCCAGCCAGCGATAGGGATCGGCCACCTTGACGCCGAACTGTTCCTCGACCGTGTCCACGGTTTCGGTGGCCGGATACGACAAGGGCGCTTCCTGCGCGATCAGCGGTCCGGAAAGTGTCATGGCTGCGGTCCCCAGCAAAGCGGCAAGAGTGGCGCGAGTGCGCATTGGCGATCCCCTATGATATTGATTGAACAAACGAAAACAGGCCGCGAATGTGGACATTCGCGGCCTGTTTGGCAATCCGGTATAGGATGAAACGATTACGCGCCTTCGTACTCGTCTTCGTCGCTCATGACCGGACCGGAGTCCTGGCCCTTGGCGCTGAAGTCACGATCGACGAGTTCGATGATGCCCATCGGGGCAGCGTCCGAGGCGCGGAAACCGGCCTTCAGCACGCGGGTATAGCCACCCTCGCGGTCGGCATAACGCGGTGCCAGCGTGTCGAACAATTTGGCGAGCTGGGTTTCGTCCATCAGGCGAGCCATCGCCAGACGACGGTTCGAAAGACCGCCGCGCTTGGCCAGCGTGATCAGTTTTTCGACATAGGGACGCAGTTCGCGTGCCTTGGGAAGGGTGGTGGTGATCTGCTCGTGCTTGATCAGCGAGGCTGCCATGTTGCGCAGCATCGCGATACGGTGCGAGCTGGTCCGCTGCAGCTTGCGCTTGCCAATTCCGTGACGCATTTTCAGTACTCCGTTCGTAAGGGGGCCGTTTGAGGTACCCCGGTCCAGGCGGTGTTAACGGCCACCGCCGATGCCGATCTTATGAATCCTCCCCCAGCAAGCCGGGGGAGGACTGAACTATTAACCCAGCAGTTCCTGCTCGAGCTTCTTGGCCATTTCCTCGATGTTCTCGGGCGGCCATCCGGGGATGTCCATGCCGAGGCGAAGACCCATGCTCGAGAGCACTTCCTTGATTTCGTTCAAGGACTTGCGGCCGAAGTTCGGGGTGCGCAGCATCTCGGCTTCGGTCTTCTGGACCAGATCGCCGATATAGATGATGTTGTCGTTCTTGAGGCAGTTTGCGCTGCGGACCGACAGTTCCAGCTCGTCCACCTTCTTGAGGAGGTAACGGTTGATCTGGTTGGCATCGCCTTCTTCGGGTGCAGCCTGACTGACCGAGCCCGAGCTCGCCTGGGTCAGGCTGTCTTCGAAGTGGACGAACAGCTGCAGCTGATCCTGAAGGATGCGCGCAGCATAGGCCAAAGCGTCTTCCGGAGCGACGGTGCCGTCGGTTTCCATGGTCAGCGACAGGCGGTCATAGTCCAGCTCCTGGCCGACGCGGGTGTTTTCCACCTTGTACGACACCTGACGGATCGGCGAGAACAGCGAATCCACCGGGATCAGGCCGATCGGCGCATCGACCGGACGGTTGGCCACGGCGGGGACATAGCCCTTGCCGGTGTCGCAGGTCAGTTCGATGTTCAGCGTCGCACCGTCATCAAGATGGCAGATCACCAGATCCTTGTTCATCACCTCGATATCGCCAGACACGGCGATGTCGCCGGCCTTCACCTGAGCAGGGCCGGTGGCGGAAAGCTGAAGCCGCTTGGGGCCTTCGCCTTCCATCTTCAGCGCGATCTGCTTGATGTTGAGGACGATATCGGTCACGTCTTCGCGCACGCCGGCGAGCGAGGAAAACTCGTGCAGCGCGTTTTCGATCTTGATCGAGGTGATGGCCGCGCCCTGGAGCGACGACAGCAGCACGCGACGCAGCGCGTTGCCGAGCGTCAGGCCAAAGCCCCGCTCCAGCGGCTCTGCGACAAAGGTAGCCTTGCGCTTGGGATCACCGCCGGTCTTGATTTCAAGACCGTTCGGCTTCTTCAGTTCCTGCCAGTTCTTGATGTTGACAGTCATGGACTTCCCCTGAGTGTTGGGCGGGGGCGACGCTGGTAACGCGCTTGGGAACCCCGGCCGGAAATTGCAAAGGATGGCGCGTCCGCCACCCCCATAGACAGCCTGGGTGTCAGACGCGGCGCCGCTTGGACGGACGAACCCCGTTGTGGGGGATCGGCGTCACATCGCGGATAGATGTGATGGTGAAGCCCACGGCCTGCAAGGCCCGAAGCGCAGATTCACGACCCGAACCCGGGCCCTTGACTTCGACTTCCAGCGTGCGGACGCCATGTTCGGCGGCCTTCTTGCCCGCGTCTTCAGCACACACCTGTGCGGCGTAAGGGGTCGACTTGCGGCTGCCCTTGAAGCCCATCATGCCGGCAGACGACCAGCTGATCGTGTTGCCCTGAGCATCGGTGATGGTGATCATGGTGTTGTTGAAGCTGGCGTTGACGTGAGCAACACCAGACGAGATATTCTTGCGCTCGCGCTTTTTGAGCCTTTGCGGTTCGCGTGCCATAGTTCGTTATCCTGGAATAAAGGCCTGATATCAGGCCATAAAGCTGGGGAAAGAAAAACAAGGGCGGGACGCATGAAGCGCCCCGGCGTCCTTATTTCTTCTTGCCGGCGATCGGCTTGGCCTTGCCCTTGCGGGTACGCGCATTGGTGTGCGTGCGCTGGCCGCGGACCGGAAGGCCCTTGCGATGACGCAGGCCGCGATAGCAGGCCAGATCCATCAGACGCTTGATGTTCATCGCGGTCTGGCGACGGAGGTCACCTTCCACGGTGTGATCGGCATCGATGGTTTCGCGGATCTGCAGCACTTCGGCGTCGCTCAGGTCCTGAACGCGACGGGCGTGATCTATACCCAGCTTGTCGGCGATTTCCAGCGCCTTGGTGCGCCCGATTCCATGAATGTAGGTCAGCGCAATGATAACGCGCTTGTTGGTAGGGATGTTCACCCCGGCGATACGTGCCACTTAATACTTCTCCTGCTCCACAGGGTGCGTCAGCCGCACCCCATCTCAACGCTTCACGACCATAAAGCGCAAAACACAGGCCACACGCATTTTAAGATGCGCTGCCTGTTTTTAAGCCGCTTAATGAAAATGAGTGCCGCGCATAAGCGGAGTCGCCCGGGCTGTCAAGCGCGGGACAAGACAAAAGCATGGGTCTGCGCGACGAATGGTATTGCGCCTGCCGACAGCATCGCGTCATACTCTCACCCGGCCCGGCGCGCAAGCCAGACGCAGGACAACGGGCCAGCCGGGGGGCCCGATGACCGACAGCCTGAACACCGCCGATGGCGCCCTGCCCCCCGACCCCGACCCCGGCGCCAGCGCGCAGCCTTTCACCATCGCGGGCACGGTGATCGATCCCGGTGCCAGCGCGACCATCGCCATCCCCGTCAGCAACACCGCAACCGGGCTTCCAGCCAGCCTGTACGTCCGCGTGCTCCACGGTGCGCGCCCCGGCCCGTGCATATTCGTCTCCGCCGCGATCCATGGCGACGAGATCATCGGCACCGCGGTGATCCAGCGGCTGCTCGCCAAGCTCGACGCGCAGACCATGGCGGGCACGGTGCTGTTCCTGCCGGTGGTCAACATCTTCGGTTTCCAGGCGCACAGCCGCTATCTGCCCGACCGGCGCGATCTCAACCGCTCGTTCCCCGGCAGCGCCAGGGGATCGCTCGCAGCCCAGCTCGCCGCCAAGTTCCTCAAGGAGGTGATCTGCCACTGTACGCTTGGCATCGACATCCACTCGGCCGCGGTCCACCGCTACAACCTGCCGCAGATCCGCATCGCGCCCGACAACGAGAATTTGCGCGAGCTCGCGATGCTGTTCGGCGCGCATGCGGTGATCGAGAGCCCCTTGCGCCCCGGATCCCTGCGCGACATCGCGCGCGGCGAAGGGGTCGACATGCTGCTGATGGAGGCCGGCGAGGCTTTGCGCTTCGACGAGCTGTCGGTGCGCTGCGGGGTCAACGGCGTGCTCAACGTGATGGCGCACCTCAAGATGATCCAGCCGCACCCCGAAGCCACGCAAGTCACCATCCCCGCCCGATCCCGCCGCGCCATCTGGGTCCGCGCCCCCCGTGGTGGCCTGTGCATGCTCCAGCAGAAATCGGGCGACGCGGTGAAGAAGGGCGAGGTCATCGGCCGCGTCGCGGGCATCTTCGGCGACGACGCCCAGGAATTCCGCGCCCCCATCGACGGCATCATCATCGGCCACGCGGTGCTGCCCGTGGTCAACCAGGGCGATGCACTGGTGCACATCGCCGAGGTGATGCGGTTCGGCGATGTCGAGGAGCGGGTGGATCAGATCACCGAGGCACTGTTGAACGATAGGTTGCTGGATGAGGATGAGTTGATTTGAGGGGGGCCGTTTTCCAAGTTTAATATGGCATATTGTAGTCAGCGGTCAGAAACTAGTTTCTCTCTTTCTAAAACTCGACGAATGTCCTCAAATGCCGCCCCGATATTTCCTTTAGGGAACCGTATTTGTCCCAACCCATGAACATTAGAAAACTCGGCGCAGCCTTCCTCCAAAAGGATAATTGCTCGCTCGAATCCAAGCCTGCCTTGGAATAGCCCGACCTCATGCACAACATTCATTCGCGCATTCATTTTGCCTTCCGCAGTCTCGTCTTCGCCAGTCATTATTAGAAAGGCGATAGCAGCGGAATCGAGCATTTCGGCAAGCCGGACGGTATTAGAAAAGCCTGCGACAGGAACGCGATTGAATTCATCCCAAGGGAGATTAAGTCGGCCTTCAACGAAGTCTTTTAACTCTCTCCGAATTTGCGATCTTCCGTGCCCAATAAAAACATTTGTCCCCACTCGTGCATCTTGCTTCGCTATTTCACCCTTGCGATCGAGATGCGACGCGGCGCGCCGTGCAATCTGGGCAGCCTCATAGCAGATATTAAACGCCTGCCTGATGGAGGCTACCTCCGCCTTTATTGAAAGATGTGGGGGTATCCTTGATCGCTGACCGACGGCGGTGGTATCTCGCGTCATGATCTTACCCTTAGGCATCCAGATTTCAGCAATGTCGCCTGCCGACATAGGTTCGAGCTTCTCAAGGTCAGAGAGTAGCTGACTCAGAAATTGATCACTGCTGCCATTGTTTGCATTTAGGAGGATTGAACGCATTTCTGCAGTTGCCGATTTGAAGATCTCGTCCGCCTCGCTGGCCTCGCGATTCAGGTCGGTCAGATCAGGATCTCCGGCCTTGGCACGTATTGTCGCAATGATTTCTCTGGGATCCTGTTCAATCCACTTTCCATTGCTGCCGAGCCTACCAGGAGACATGCTCATGAGACCCCATTCTTGGCTGAAGTGGGCTCCTGGCGGCGGTGGAGTCAGGCCCGCGTAGTAGACATAGGCGTGGTATCCCAACCAAGACCCTGAGAATGAACGGCCAATTTCCGTGGCGACGTCGTCGAGCGCCTTTAAAGCAGCCTCATTTGCCAACAGCAATTCGGTACCGCTAGCCGATTGGAGTATATCAGCGAGTTGAAACAATTCTTGCGAGTATTGCATACAAACGCCATTCTATATTTTGGAGGCATTGTAAATTTTGCCAGGAACCATCCCAGCGATCAGTGGGTCATCCGCTTTGACCTTTATTGCCGTCCATTTCATTTCAAGTCCATCGTTGATCAGACTATTCACAATTCGCTCGTCATCGGCCACGGGTCCAAGATAGATGTCTTCTTCCGGCAAAATGACTGTCACACAATTTGAAACGCAGACAATTAATTGCATTTCATCTTTTATGGCCGCCCATGCCCAGCGCTTCAGATCGGCATAGTAAGCTGGCTCTTTCCAAGCCATTGGACGGTCGGGGTCGACGTGGATCGCTAGGCGGCTTCCACCTAGCTCAGCAACGATAACCATCTTACACTTGGATGGCAGCCAATGGTCGCCGGCCAATGGCCAGCTAAGGTACCCACAATAGAAATTCCTGCACTCATCCGGTCGATCGCTATAGTTGAGGCACCCTTTGCCAATTTTGCAAAATTTACACCATTTCCCCTGCGGCTTGGCCAACTCGCTAATACTCAGTACCTTGCAGCACAGGGTACAACTTCCACATTCCCTGCCAAGCATAATAGCTGAATTTTCTGATTTTGCGCTCATCAAAAAATGTTGCTCTAATTATACGGATTTGACAAGCAGCGCCCCGACATTTCTACCGCTGAACGTCAATTCGGATCACAGAATGTCGTATAAGGCCAATATTGACATTTATCACCAAATGGGTTAGTAGTTTTCCGCTTCCGTACCAAATCTGCCCGGTACGGATCAAAGGCATGTGCTTTCCCGGGATCATCCGGGGGCGGCGGGTTGGGGCTGGTGGGTGGGCTTTTCGCGAGAGCCGGAACCCCATTGGACAAGCCGAACCCAGGCGGCAGACGGTCAGCTGTGCGGCAGCTTTGGATTTCCTTCCTCGCCGCACACCGGTCTCGGCCGGGAGCCACCGAAAGCGCAAGATGGAAGGACCATCAGCCCTTGGCGGGATGAGGCTTAGCACCAGATCACCCGCCAGTCCGCCGCACGCATCCGGTTTCGACCGGACCGTTCCCGGCCCGCCGCCCCGCGCGCGCTTGCGTGTGTTTTCAGGAACGGGAGGGGTGCGCGCGCAAATCCAACAAGGGTTTGGCCCTTGCCCTCATGTCCTCCTCCCCTCTTCCGTCATTCCCGCGAAGGCGGGAATCCCGCTGTTGCGCCGACGTTCGAGCAGAAGCGGGGGCCCCGCCTTCGCGGGGGTGACGGGGATGTTAGGCTGGCGTGGGTGCGGGGCCTTCGACAGGCTCAGGCTGAGCGGATGAAGGGGCGCGGGGCTTTGGCTCAGGCTGAGCGGGGGTGGGTGCGGGAGCGCCCCCTCACCGCCCGAACTCGGGCCTTCCCATCGCGCGGCCGTAGAGCGAGGCGTAGCGTTCGATCATCTTGCGCTCGTCGAACTCGGCCTCGGCCTTCGCCCGGTTGGCAGCGCCCAGCGCGGCGCGCAGCGCGGGGTCGCTGGCGAGGCGCTGCAGGTTGTCGATCAGCCCCGCCTCGCTGCCGGGCTCTCCCAGCAGGATCGCGTTGTCGGGCGCGACCATGTGCGCGACATCGCCCACCATCGGCGCTGCCACCGGCAGGCCCGCCGCCATCGCCTCCATCACCGAGATCGGCTGCTGCTCGCTGTCCGATGACAGAGCGAAGATATCGAACAGCCCGATATAGCGCGCGGGGTTCTTGAGGAAGCCCGGCATCAGCAGCCGGTCGGTGAGGCCAACGCGCGCGGCCTCGGCCTCGATCGCCGCGCGCTCGGGCCCCTCACCCACGATCACCAGCCGCACCGGCATGTCGAGCGCGGCGACCGCGCGAACCAGCCGCGGCAGGTTCTTGACCGCGCGAAGGCCTGCAAGCGTGCCGATCACGATCTCGCCATCACGCCGCTGGAAGCCGGGCAGCGATCCGCGCTGCGGCCGCTTGGCATAGGCGGCGATATCGATGCCGTTGGCGATCCGCCGCACCCTGCTGTCGGGCTGCTTCCATACGTCGTAGGCGATCTGCTCGAGCGTGTGCGAGGGCACCACCAGAGCCTCGGTGCGCGCCAGCGCGACAATGCGGAACCAGTTGCGCTTGCGCTTGAGCCGAACCGCCTCGTCCTCGTTGAACCCGTCCTCGTGATGGATCACCGGCGGCAGCGGCGTGGTGCCGGCAAAGATGGTGCGCGCCATCACGCCATCCATCGCGCCCCAGTTGTAGCTGCAGATCAGGTCGAACTGCTTGAAATACTCGACGAACACCCGGTAGCGCGCGATGCTGGGCTTGCCCGCCAGCGAGGGCGCATCGGTCGGGAAATCGGCGCGGATGCCCGGCGCGATCGCGGCGCGCGCGCCCAGCGCCCCGGGCACCGCGGTCAGGATGGTGTGGTGCGCCGCGCCGCCGAAATAATTCATCAGCCGAACCGCGCGCGCCTCCTTGCCGCCCAGATCGAACGTGCTGTGCAGGTGCAGGATGCGCGCCGGGTTGAACGTGGGCTTGATGGGAGGCTTCATAAGCGCGGGGCTATAACCGCTCAGGCCTGGGTCGCAAGCGCCATGGCATCGACCTCGCCGAGCAATGTGCCGATCGCCGCTGCGACCTCGGGCTCCTCGAGCGAGGGCGCATGGCCCTTGTTCGCGACCGTGAGCAGACGGCCCTGCGGCAGCACGCCCAGCATCCGCTGCGCGGTATCCACGCTGAACAGATCGGACATCGCGCCGCGCACGATCAGCACCGGCACCGGGGCGAGCCCCGCCAGCGTCGGCCACAGATCGACCCCCGCCTCGCCGCCGGGCACCGCAAAGGGCTCGGCGATCTTCATGTCGTAATCATAGACGATGCGCCCGCCCGGCCCGACCTTCATCGCCTTCTTGGCCATGTCCAGCCAGTCGCTGACGCTGTTGCCCGGAAACACCGCGCCCTGCACTTCGGACAGCGCACGCGCCGCGTGCATCCATGTGGGGAACGAGCGCCCCTGGCCGACATAATCGCGGATCCGCGCCAGCCCTGCCGGCTCGATCTGCGGGCCGACATCGTTGAGCAGCGCGCCGACCACGCGCCCGGGCCGGGTCGAGGCGAGCAGCATGGTGATGAGGCCACCCAGCGAGGTGCCGATCGAAACGAAGCGCTCGATCTTCTGCTCCTGCAGCAGCGCCTCCATGTCCTGCACATAGGTCAGCGGCACATAGCTCATCGGGTCCTTGGCATAAGCGCTGTCGCCGCGGCCGCGCAGATCGACGCAGATCACCCGCCAGTCGCCAGCCAGCTTTGCTGCGACCTGCTCGAAATCGCGCGCGTTGCGGGTGAGCCCGGGGATGCAGATCACCGGCGGGCGGTGCGCGTTTTCCGGTCGTGCGGGATAGTCGCGAAAATGCAGCCGCAAGCCGTCGTTCGACCACCAGAAACCGTCGCTATAGGGTATATCGGGCTTGGTCATGGTTGCGCGGGCTCCGTTTGAACCCCACTATCGCTGGATGACATCAGAACCGCAAGCCGCTTCCACCCGCGCCGATCCGGCGATCCTTTCCATAGCCGATGCCATCGCCCATCCGGTCAAGGCGGCGGATTTCCCGCAGACGCTGCTGCGCTTCCGCAACGACCGGCATGCCGCGACGGTGGGGCTGGACGGGCTCGACGATGCGGCCTGGGCGCGGCACTTCGGGCGGTTCGAACCCCTGCCCGGCAACCTGCCGCAGCCGCTGGCGCTCGCCTATCACGGCCACCAGTTCCGCAATTATAACCCGCAGATCGGCGACGGGCGCGGGTTCCTGTTCGCGCAGGTCCGCGATGATGCCGGGCGGTTGCTCGACCTGGGGACCAAGGGATCGGGGCAGACCCCGTTCAGCCGCGATGGCGACGGGCGGCTGACGCTCAAGGGGGCGGTGCGCGAGATCCTGGCGACCGAGATGCTCGAGGCTTTGGGGGTACACACCTCCAAGACCTTCTCGGTGATCGAGACCGGCGAGGAACTGTGGCGCGGCGACGAGCCCTCGCCCACCCGCTCGGCGGTGCTGGTGCGGTTGAGCCACAGCCATATCCGCTTCGGCACCTTCCAGCGGATCGCGTACGAGGACGATGCCGACAAGATGCGGCGCGTCGTGCGCTATGCGCTCGATACGCTCTACGATGGCCGCACCGGCGACAATGACGCGGCGCTGCTGCTGACCCTTGCAGTCGAGCGGATGGCCGATCTGGCGGCGAGCTACATGGTCGCAGGCTTCGTCCACGGCGTGCTCAACACCGACAACATGAACATTACCGGCGAAAGCTTCGATTATGGCCCCTGGCGGTTCGCGCCGACCTGGCAGCCCGGCTTCACCGCGGCCTATTTCGACCATTCGGGGCTCTATGCCTTTGCCCGCCAGCCCGAGGCGATCCACTGGAACCTCGGCCAGCACGCGGTCGCGCTGCGGCTGATCAGCGAGGCCCCGCCGCTGATCGCCGCGCTCGAACGCTTCGGGCCGCTCTACCAGCAGGCGCTGGTGCGGCGCTTTTGCTGGCGGCTGGGGGTCGCGAGCCAGGGGGTCGAGGCCGACCGCCATCTGGTCGCCGCCGCCGAGGCAGTGATGATGCAGGGCGGCGTCAGCATCGACGCGTTCTTCTTCGCGTGGATGGGCGATGCAACGCCCGAATGCCCGGCGGAACTGCTCGGCACCGAGGGCGAGGCACTGTGGGCGGCATTCGGCGCGGTCAAGGCGGGTTATGCGCCGGTGCGGGCTCGGACCCACACCTATTGGCAGGGTGCGGCGCCGCAATCGATGCTCATCGACGAGGTCGAGAGCATCTGGGCCGCCATCGCCGAGCGCGACCACTGGGGGCCGCTGTTTGCCAAGGTCGATGCGGTCAGGGCGATGGGGGATGCGCTGAAGGGCTGAAAATCTTCTCCGGCCCTACTAAAGAGCGCAGCCGCTCTTCAACCGTCATCCTGATCTTGTTTCAGGACCCATCGTGCCCCAACAACCGAAGCCGCGTGGGGAGAAATGGGCCCTGAAACAAGTTCAGGGTGACGGACAATACAAGCGGACCTTGTTCTACGCTAACCCAACCACACCATCGCAGCGTGGATCGTCAGCCCCACCAGCCCGCCGACCAGAGTGCCGTTGATGCGGATGAACTGGAGGTCCTTGCCCACTGCAGTCTCGACCCGGTCGGTGATCGTGCGCGCATCCCAGCGGTGCACGGTTTCGGACACCAGCCGGACGATCTGGTCGCCATAGCGGTTGGAAATGCCCACCAAGGTGCGCCGGGCGAAGCGGTTGATCTGCATCTGCATGCGCGCATCGGTCTGCAGCGCCTCGCCGATCTGGCGCAGGCCGTCGCCGAACTGGCCCGAGAGCGCGTGATCGGGGTTGCGCGCGGCGCGGATCAGCGCGGTGCGGCTGCGCTCCCAAAGCCCGTCGAGCCAGCGCGCCATCGCCGGGTTGGCCAGCATCTCGGTCTTGATGTCGGCGACCTTGCCCTGCATTTCGGGATCGTTGAGCAGCCGGTACGCCATCGTCTCCAACCCCTCTTCGACCTTGTGGCGCAGCGGGTGATTGGTGTCCTCGGCCATGTCGAACAGCAGATTGTGCAGCCCGTCGACGATGCCGGTGGCGAGCCGTTCGTCGAGCCCGGTCCAGCGCATGATCGAATTGGCGCGCGCACGCACCATGTCTCGCAGCAATTCCTCATTGGCGAACAGCGTGCGCTGGGTCCATTTGATGATGCCGTCCATCAGCGGCAGGTGCCGGTTGTCGGCGATCGCCGCGCTCAGGATCTGGCCGAGCAGCGGCGCGACGTCGAGCTTGTCGAGCTGGACCCTCAGCGCCTCCTTGGCGTTGCCGCCGAGCCGGTCCTGATCGAGCGATTCGAGCACGTCGGCGATCATGTTCGATGCGCCCAGCCGCAGCCGTCCCTCGCCGCCGGTGGGCTGGACGAGGAACCGCCCGGCAGCGCCCGCAACATTCATGCTGCGCATCCGCCGCGCGACCACCAGAGGCGTCAGGAAATTGCTGCGCAGAAACTGCGCCATGGTGTCGCCGATGCGGTCCTTGTTGCGCGGGATGATCGCGGTGTGCGGGATTGGCAGGCCGAGCGGATGGCGGAACAGCGCGGTGACCGCAAACCAGTCGGCAAGCCCGCCGACCATCGCCGCCTCGGCAAAGGCACGGACATAGCCCCAGCGCGCATCGACATGCCCTTCGGCCCAGTGGGTGGCGAGGAACACGCCTGCCATCACCACGAGCATACCGGTGGCGATGGCGCGGATGCGCCATGCCGGGTCAGCGCTTCTTGGCAAGACGCTGGCTGTCATGACCGACGCCCGCCGCTCACTCCGCAGGCTGAATCCCGTGCGGGCGACCACCCGCCATCAGCGCCTCGTCATCGGCGTTGTCGCCGGGCTTGTAGGTGAGGAACTTGGTGCGCAGCCACGGTCCCACGCGCTTTTCGACGCCATCGGCCAGGCTGAAGCCCGCAGGCACGATGATCAGGGTCAGCAGCGTAGAGACGATCAACCCGCCGATCACCACAATGCCCATCGGCGCGCGCCAGGCCCCGTCGCCCGAAAGCGACAAGGCGGTGGGCACCATCCCTGCGGTCATCGCCACCGTGGTCATCACGATCGGCTGCGCACGCTTGTGCCCGGCCTCGAGGATCGCCTCGAGCTTGGGCACCCCGCGCTGCATTTCCTCGATGGCAAAGTCGATAAGCAGGATCGAGTTCTTGGACACGATCCCCAGCAGCATCAGCACCCCGATCAACACCGGCATCGAAAGCGGTTGGCCAAGCACCCAGATCAGGAAGATCCCGCCCAGAGGCGCGAGCGCCAGCGAGCCCATATTGACCAAGGGCGACATCAGCCGCTTGTAGAGCAGCACCAGCACCGCGAACACCAGCAGCACACCCGAGACCAGCGCAATCACGAAGTTGATCGCAAGCTCTGCCTGCCATTCCTGTTCGCCAAAGGGCTTGTTGCCCACGCCCGTCGGCAGGTTCTTCATGATCGGCAGGTTGTTGATCGCAGTCATCGCCTCACCGGTGACCACGCCCGGCGCCAGATCCACCCCGATGAACACGCGGCGTTCCTGGTTGTAGCGCTGGATGGTGGTCGGGCCGGAGCCGAACGAGATGTCCGCCACACGGCTGAGCGGCACCGAGCCGCCCGCTGCGGTCTGCACCGGCAGGTTCTGGATGGTGTTGAAATCGTTGCGCGATTCCTTGGGCAGCACGACTCGGATCTGGATCTGGCGATCAGACAGCGAGAATTTCGCCGCGTTCTGCTCGATCTCGCCCAAAGTCGCGATACGGATCGCCTGGCTGAGCGCGGCCGTCGTTATACCCAGCTGCGCGGCGAGGTCAGCGCGCGGCTTGATGATGATTTCCGGACGGCGCATGTCTGCGTTGACGCGCGGGCCGGTGACCTGCTTGAGCCCCTTCATCTGCTCGACCAGCGTGCCAGCCGTGGCGTAAAGCTGATCGGGATTGGAGCCGGTCAGCATGACCGAAATGTCGCGGTTGGTGCCGCCGCCGCCCGATTGCGAGGCGAAGGTCACCCGGGCATCGGGGATGCTTTGCAGCGTCTTGGCGAGATTGCGCTCGAACTCGATCGAGGTCTTCTCGCGCTCCTTCTTCAGCGTCACGAAGATGGTGCCATTGCCTTCGCGGATGCGGATCAGCGCGAGTTCCACCTCGGGCTGCTGGTACATGATCGCGGCCACCTTGTCGGCGACGACCTCGGTCTGCTCGAGCGTGGTGCCCGGAACCATCTCGATCTGGATGCGGCTGTTGTCCTCGTCGGTCGTCGGCTGGAACTGCGCCGGGGTGCTGGCGAACAGCACGATGGTGATGAGGAATGCCAGCAGGCCAACCCCCATCATCCACATCCGGTGGTCCAGGAACATCGAGACGAGCTTGCGGCCGAAGCTGGGCTTTTCGCCGCGAAAGGCCTGCGCGCGGCTCTTATCGAGCGACCAGTCGAGCAGCCGCATATAGCGGTCCATCAGCTTGCCTTCGCCATGCGCGGCGTGGCCCTTGGCCTCCAGGAAATAAGCCGCGACCATCGGCGTGATCATGCGTGCGACGGCAAGGCTCATCAGCACCGAGACGACGACGGTGATGCCGAAGTTCTTGAAGAACTGGCCCGAAATTCCGGGCATCAGGCCCACCGGCAGGAACACCGCGACGATGCAGAACGAGGTCGCGACCACTGCCAGGCCGATCTCGTCGGCAGCATCGATCGACGCCTGATAGGCCGATTTGCCCATGCGCATATGCCGGACGATATTCTCGATCTCCACGATCGCGTCATCGACCAGCACGCCTGCCACCAGCCCCAACGCCAGCAGCGAGAGGAAGTTGAGGTTGAAGCCCAGCAGATCCATGAACCAGAAGGTCGGGATCGCCGACAACGGAATCGCGATCGCCGAGATAATCGTCGCGCGCCAGTCGCGCAGGAAGAAGAACACCACGACCACCGCGAGCACCGCGCCCTCGATCATCGATGCGATAGAACTTTCATACTGGCCCTTGGTGTAATCGACGCTCGAGCCCAGCCGGATGAACCGCACCCCGGGGTTCTGCGCCTTGAGTTCGTCCATCGCCTTGACCGCCTCGTCATAGACGGTGACATCGGAAGCGCCCTTGGACCGAGTCATCGCGAAGTTGACGACCTCCTTGTTGCGCACCTTGCTGATCGAGGTCGGCTCGCCAAAGCCGTCGGTTACGGTGGCGACATCGGTCAGCTTGATCGTGCGGCCGCCGCCCAGCGGCACCTGCATCTGCGACAGCTCGAACGCGGTATCGGCATTGCCCAGCACGCGCAGCGACTGCTTGGTGCCGCCGACATCGGCGCGGCCGCCTGCGGCATCGACGTTGATCTGACGCAACGCATTGTTGACGACGCTCGCGGTCACGCCCAGGGCCTGCATCCGCGCGGGATCGAGCACCACCCGGATTTCGCGGTCGACCCCGCCGAAACGGTCGACCTCAGCCATGCCGTCGATCGCCAGCAGCCGCTTGGTCACGGTGTCATCGACGAACCAGCTGAGCTGCTCGATGGTCATGTCATCGGCTTCGACCGCGAAATAGGCGATCGGCTCGCCGGTGGCATCCACCTTGGTCACCGAAGGCTCGAGAATGCCTTCGGGCAGGCTGCCGCGAATCTGGTCGACCGAATTCTTGACCTCGTTCACCGCCTCGATGGTGTCGGTGCCGATCTCGAACTCGACAAAGGTGCTCGAGTTGCCTTCACTCGCGGTCGAGCTGATGTTCTTGACGCCGTTGATCGAGCGCACCGCAGCTTCGATGCGCTGGGTGATCTGGTTCTCGATCTCGGTGGGCGCAGCACCGGGCTGCGAGATGCTGATCTGGACTGCAGGGAAATCGATGTCGGGCTGGTTGACGACATCCATCCGCATGAAGCTGAGGATGCCCGCGAACAGCAGGCCCGTGAAAAAGACGAGCGGGATGATGGGGTTGCGGATCGACCAGGCCGATATGTTCCGGAAGTTCATCGCTTAATCCTCAACCCGCCGGAAATCCGGCCTGCTTTCAGTTACGTCGTGTCAATACGGCCAGATGCACGGGCCATGCAAGCAATGCCGTCCCAAGACCGACCAACTGCAGAGCCTGCTCGACCAACGCCTGTCGCGGTTCGACGACCGTCAATGGCACGGGGTGCAAACGCCTCCGGCCCTGCCGATCAACCGGCCTTGGCGCCCTGCATCTGCGGCCGCACCGTCTCGCCGGGGTTCAGGAACCCGCCAGCGTAGAGCACGACGCGCTCCTTGCCGGTAATTCCCGAAGCGATGGCGATGCCGCGCGGGGTCACCGTTCCGGTGGTCACGTTGCGCCGCTCGACCTTGTTGTCCTTGCCCACGACATAGACATAGCTGCCCTTGTCGTCGCTGAGCACCGCTGATTCGGGCAGCACCGGCGATTGCGACGATCCGCTGATCACCGCTGCGCTGGCAAAACCGCCAGGGCGAAGCGCCTTGTCATAGCCAAGCGCGATCCGCGCGATACCCTGGCGCGAGGTTTCGTTGATGACGGGTGCGAGCTGCCAGACCTGGCCGGTAAAGGTACGGCCGGCACCCACCGGGCGCACCTCGGCGCGGACGCCAACGCTCAGATTGGCCAGATCGGCTTCGCTCATCTGCGCGCGCAGTTCCATCTCGCCGCGTGCGGCCATGCGGAACAGGACACCGGTGCCTGCGCCGACCACCTGGCCGGGCTCGACATTGCGCTCGAGCACCAGGCCCGATTCGGGGGCACGGATGTTGAGACGGCCGTTGCGCGCCTGCGCCTCGCGCAGCTGCGCACGGGCGATCTCGACGCGCGCGTTGGCCGCATCACGGGTCGCGCGGCGGCGGTCGACATCCGCCTTGGAAATGAACCCGCGATCGACCAGCTGCAGCGCGCGGTCGAGTTCGTTCTGCGCCAGCACCGCATCGGCCTGGTTGACCTGGATCTGGGCGGCGAGCGAGCGTGCCTGCTGGGTCTGGACGTCCTGGTCGATGATCGCCAGGACCTGGCCGGTCTTCACCCAGTCGCCGGGCTGGACCAGCACACGGATGACCTGGCCGCCCTCGCCCGCGATGCCAATCGGCATTTCGCGGCGCGCGGCGAGCGTGCCGGTCGCGTTGATCACGCGCTCGACCGAGCCGGAGCCGGGAACAATCACGGTGACGGCGGGCGCCTGCGAGTCGGTGCCGCCAGCACCTGCCTGCGCGCCTTCACCGGCCGCTGCATCCTTGTCGCCGCCAAAGAAATAGACGCCTGCGGCAATCAGCAGCGCGATGGCGATGACCACACCGATGATGGTATTGCGGCGCTTCTTCTTCGCTTCCAGATCCACGTCGGATCCGTAAAGATCTTCGCTGCGCGCGGTGATGGCATCCCCGCCAAAGCTGCTCTCGTAATTCATTGCCAGATCCGTCCAAACCTCGCCTCCCGGCCGGATGCAGACAGCGCGTCCCCGCATCTGCGAGGACCGGACTGACCTTGGCCGGTGGCGTTGATCCCGAACTGCCGCTTCGACGGCCGCCCAGGTTGCATAGCAGTGTGTTATCCAATTAAGTCACCGCGTGCAAGCCATAATGCGGCGCACGCGGGCTGCTCCTTATGACGTGACAGCGACCATGGCAATTGTCGTGGCACAGCGGACACAACAGAAAGGGAGCAGAAGGCCTGTCCGCCCTCTGCTCCCTGTCCTCCCGTCAGTTCTCGACAGTAATTGTCGAGCCGGAATGCTGTTACCGAGCGCGACCGCGCTGGACCAGGTTCACGATCGCCAGCAGAATGACTGCGCCGATGAACGCGGTGAGCAGCGTCAGCGGGTCGAACGCGCCATTGCGCAGGCCGCGACCGCCCAGCAGACCTGCAAGCAGGAAGTGACCCAGCACCGAACCCACACAGCCGACGACGACATTCCAGAAAATGCCCATCTGCGCGTCGCGGTTCATAACCTTGCTTGCGAGCCAGCCCATGATGCCGCCCATGATCAATGCCAGAATCAAACCCATTTCAATCTCCCGTGTGTCAAACGATGCCAGCGATCGGGCATCTTGGGGTGGATTACGGCAGAGCGACGAAGTGGTTCCAAGGCGCGATGGGTTATTGCCACATCGCTATTCTTTCGGCGCGCCGGGCAGCCGCAACTGATCGGCAAGCTGCTTGATTCTTTGCGTTCTGCAGGTGGCTGGACTAAGGCCGGGCGATCAACGATCCGCGCAGATGGTCTGCGCGGCATATCGGGTCGTTCGTGCACGGCACCTTCCCGAACCAGAATGAAGAATTGAGATATCATGGCAGGCTACAAGGATCCGGGCTTTCAGGAACGTCAGGCACTCGCGCAAAAAGCGCGTCAGGCTGCGCTCGACAAGCTGAAAGCCAAGCCTGCGCCCGATCCTGAAGTTGTTGCGCAGCGCCTGGCCGCGCAGGCCGCCAAGGAAGCCGCGCAAGCCGCCAAGCGCGCCGAAAAGCTCGCCGAACGCGAGCAGGCCAAGCTTGATGCCGAAGCCAGGATCGCCGCTGCCGAAGCCGAAGCCGAAAACGCGGCGCTGCAGGAAGTCGAGACCGAGGCGGAAAAGAAGCTCAAGCGCGACGCACGTTATGCCGCGCGCAAGAAGCGCAAATAGCCTCAGGCTCTACCGATGATCCCGCGCGAACTCCTCGCCACCGCTGACGTCCCCGGCGGCGGCGATTCCTTGCGGCTGATCCGCCGGGGCGCCGAATTCTCGATCATGCTTGGCGCCAACGAGCTCATGAACAGCCGGTTGAGCGGCTCCGAAGAGGCGCTCGCGACGCTTGCACAGGCCCGGCTGGCGGGTGTGGCAAAGCCGCGTGTGCTGATCGGCGGGCTCGGCATGGGCTTCACCCTGCGCGCGGCGCTGACCGCTTTCGGCCCGCAGGCGGCGATCAGCGTGGCGGAGCTGGTCCCCGAGATCGTCGACTGGGCCCGCGGCCCGATGGCGCACCTGCACAAGGGCACGCTGGACAGCGCGCAGGTTCAGGTCTGCGTGACCGATGTCGGCGCGCTGATCCGCAAGGGCCCTGCGCAATATGACGCGATCCTGCTCGATGTCGACAACGGCCCCGACGGCCTGTCGCGCGAAGGCAACGACGCGCTCTACACGCTGGCGGGCCTGGCCGAGGCGCGCGCTGCGCTTCGCCCCGGCGGGGTGCTCGCGGTGTGGTCGAGCGGCCCCGACCCGCGGTTTACTTCGAGGCTGCGCAAGGCGGGCTTCGATGCGTCAGAAGAAACCGTTCGCGCGACCAAGTCAGGCCGCGGCGCACGCCACACCGTCTGGATCGCGGTTCGTCGCGACTGATCACAGCGCCGCCCAACCCCGTCATTCCCGCGAACGCGCGAATCCTGCTTGGGCGCGACGACAGCGAGGAAGCGGGCCCCCCGCGTTCGCGGGGGTGACGATCATTCTATAGCGTCAGGTGTCACTTTGCTCGCGCCGTTCCCCGGGCTCCGGCTCGATCCCATAAGGCTTGACCAGCGCCCAGACGTGATCGGGAATCATCGTCTTCATCTTGGGCCGAGCCGCGCGGCGCAGGTGGAGCACGGTCTCGACCGCCTTCATCTCGAGCCTGGCGCGCGCAAACTCGGTGCCGCGCGGGCCTACCCGTGGCATCAGCCAGCCGAAGACCTTGCGCAGCATCTTGGGCATTCGCCGCAGCGGCAGCCCGCCTGCCGCAAGCTCGGTGTTGGTCAGAAACCCCTTGACCGGACCTGCCCTTTTGCCAGCGCTGGTGAGTTTGGCCGTGCGCAGTTCGTCGCCCAGCAGGCGCACCAGCTCCTCGCCGCGTTCGTTGCGCACCAGCAGCCACTGCTTGCCGCGCCCCGCCATATAGCCGACCGTGATGTCGGCGAGCACATTGGTATAGTCGACACAGGTGCGGCAAGTGAGCGGGAAGAAATCGCCCGGCAGATCCGATATCGGCAGCTGCAGGAACGGAATTTCACGGGTTGCCCCATCGTCGAAGCGCAATTCGACGTGATAATCGGCGCGGAACTCCAGATAGCTGATCGTCTCTGGCCGGTCGGAGAGCAGCCCCAGGAACGTGTGGAAATTCTCGGTGGTGGTGTTGTCCGAACATGGCGTGCCGATGACGTAGATCCGCTCGAACCCCAATTCCGCCTCGAGCGCGCGCAATGCGTGGATCTGGCACGCAATCCCCACCACCGCGATCCGCCTGTGCCCCGCCGCGCGCGCCGGCTCGAGCAAAGCGAGCAGCGGCGCATAGCCCATCCGCATGCCGCGCACCTCTGCCATGTCCTCAGCCCGGGTGACCAGCATCGGCAGCGGCCGCCAGCGATCGTCCGGATGCGGGCCGACCGCGAGCACCGCATCGACCGCGCCGGTTTCGAGCAGACGCGCGCCGATTCGCGTGGTGATCCCCGTCCATTGCGCGCCGGGCGAAGACGGCACCAGCTCTGCCTGCACCATGCGGCGATAGGGGCCGAAGAACAGCTCGTCCCCCTTGGCAGCGTCGCGCGCGCGGCCATGCACCTGGCGTTCTAGCTTCGGGTAATCGGGCTGGATGAACTGACACGCCCGCCCGCACGCTTTGGGGTCGCTGGTGCGCGATATTCCGCAATCGGTGCACAGGCTGCGCGGGGCCGCGGGGGCGAAATCCACCGTCGTGATATGCGGGTTGGTCGGTCGGGAAGTGTCCATCGAGATTGACACTAGCCGGTGCAGAGCCGGACGGCAAATTGTCCCGTTTCGCATCGACGCCTCGGCTACGTTCAGGGCAACTTCCCACGAGGTTAATTTGTCGCTACGCTTTGTGCGACATGCGAAAGGCAGAAGACATGCAGTGGTCCAGCACCGAGCGGCAGGGATGCATCGTCGCGAGCCCGGATGGCCGGGTCGACGAGGCAACAGCGCAGGCTTTCACCGATCATCTGGCGAGCAGCGTCAGCCTCGCCGCCGAGTCGCCCGGTCGCAAGCTGATCGTCGATTTTGCCGGCCTGGACTATATGTCGTCGCGCGGTCTGCGCGCGCTGACGCTGGCCAAGCGCCAGGCGGACACCGCAGGCGTCGCAATGGCGCTGGCGCGGCCCAACACGGTGATGCGCGAAATCCTGGCGATCAGCCGGTACGACAAGCTGTTTGCCGTCACCGATACGATCGAGGATGCTCTATAGGCCGAACCGCCAGCGGGGGGCCGCACCGGCGGAATTGTGAACTTGAGGGGGGTTTGGATGCTGGTCCGGTTCTGGGGAACGCGCGGGTCTCTGCCTGTCGCCGCAACCGCGTCGATCGTGCAGGAAAAGGTGGCCAGCGCGCTGCTCGCGGCATCGGGCCGCAGCTTTGCCGATCTCGACGAAGCACGCGCCTTCACCCGCAACGAGCTCGACTTCGCCACCGGCGGCACCTTTGGCGGCGCTACCACCTGTGTCGAGATCGAGGCGGGCGATGCAGCGGCGGGCGACCCCTATATCATCTGCGACATGGGCAGCGGTCTGCGCGGCTTCGGGCTCGATGCCATGCGCCGATGCGCGGGGGGGCATGCGCGGGTCTATCATTTCTTCATGTCGCATCTGCACTGGGACCATATCATGGGCTTCCCGTTCTTCGTGCCAGCATTCGACCCCAATGCGCATATCATCATCCATTCGGGCCATGACGATGCCGAGACGGCGCTGCGGCGCCAGCAGGAGGAAATCTCCTTCCCCGTGGCGTTCGACTGGCTGCGCGCGAAGATCGAGTTCCGCACGCTCAAGCCCGGCGAGGTCTATCAGATCGGCGCTGTGCAGGTGGAACTGATGGAGCAGCATCATTCGCACAGCAGCTTTGGCTATCGCTTCACCGATGCCGCCGGAAAGGTCGCGGTGTTCAGCACCGACAGCGAGCACAAGATGGAGAAGATGCACGGCGAAGCCGATGTCGAGGCGTTCTTCGGCAACGCCGACCTGGTGATCTGCGACACGATGTACTCGCTCGCCGACAGCGTCTCGATGAAGGAGGACTGGGGTCATTCCAGCAACATCGTCGCGATCGACCTGTGCCACGGCGCGCGCGCCAAGCGGCTGGCACTGTTTCACCACGAACCGGTCTATTCGGATGCAGACATCGCGCGGATGCATCGCGAAAGCATCCGTTACGAGGAACTGACCCGCGAGCATGCTCCGCTGGAGGTGCTGTGCGCCTATGACGGCCTTGAAGTCGCCCTCTAGCGCGGCCGCGCTCCCTTCGCGCACCTTGTGGCTGGCGGCGCTGGCGGGCTTTGCCGCCGCAGCCCTGCTCAGCATCGCGCTCAGCCCGCGCGAACAGAACACCGTGTTCGATGGCTGGCAATGGCTGTCGCCGCGCGACCTGTCGCAAAGCGATGTGCGCGTGGTGGCGATCGGCGATGAAAGCCTCGAGGTCATCGGCAGCTGGCCCTGGCCGCGCAGGGTGTTCGCGACGCTGACGCAGCGGCTGGCCGAGGGCGGCGCCAGCGCGATCGGCTATGACATCATCTTTGCCGAGCCCGATGCGGTCAGCCCCAGCCGCTTTTCCAGGCTCTATCCCCCCGACAGCCCCGCGACCGAGGCCTGGCTGAGCCGGCTGGGCAGCATGGACGACGAGTTTGCCGATGCGATCAGCACCGCGCCTGTGGTTCTGGGCCGCGCTGGGGTGAGCCTGGGCGGGGCAAACCCTGCCGATCTCACCCAATGGGCGACCATCACCGGAAAGCCGCCTGCCGCCCTGCCCCGCTATCCGCTGGTGCAGCGCAATCTCGATACGCTCGAACAGCGCGCACCGGGCTTCGGGCTGCTCAACGGCAAGCCCGACAGCGATGGCCGGGTGCGCGGCGTGCCGCTGGTGCAGCGTACCGGCGAGGCGCTGGTGCCCGGCCTGGCGATCGAGCTCGCAAGAGTGGCGCTCGAGCAGCAGACCGGCACCGATCCGCAGATCACCCTCACCCCGGGCTCAGTGCAGATTGGCGACCGGACGATCCCGATCGACGAGTCCGGGCGGATGCGGCTGCATTTTGCCGAGATACCGCAAGATCATGTCTATTCGGCGATCGAGATCCTGTCCGAGGATTTCGACCTCGACCAGCTGCGCGGCAAGACCGTGATCGTCTCGCTGACCGCGGAGGGGTCGCCGGACATCGTCGCGACGCCTTTGGGCTCGGAGATGTTCGGCGTGCTGGTACAGGCGCAGGCGGCCGACGCGATCCGGCGGGGCGGCTGGCTGGTGCGGCCGGTGTGGAGCCAGGCGGCGGAATGGATCAGCGGCGCGCTGCTGGCGATCATCCTGCTGCTCGCCGCACGCCAGACCCGCGGGCGGATGACCTGGGGCGTGCTCGCTGCCGCGCTGGTCGTGCTGCCGCTGGCGAGCTGGCTGCTGTTCCGCTTTGCCGACACGCTGTTCGATCCGGTACGCCCGTTGTTGCTGGGCAGCGGCGCGGCACTTGCGGTGTTCGGCGCGCTGTTCAGCGAGGCCCGGCGCGAGCGCGCGGTGCTGCGCGATGCGCAGAACCGCACCGAGGGCGAGCTCGACGCCGCGCGCGCGATCCAGCTGGGCATGCTGCCCGATCGCACCGCACTGGCCAGGCTCGATCCGCGCATTGATATCGCCGCGCAGCTCGAAGCCGCCAAGTCGGTGGGCGGCGATTTCTACGACATCATCGCGCTGGATGCCGACCGGGTGATGATCCTGATCGCCGATGTCACCGGCAAGGGGGTTCCCGCCGCCTTGTTCATGGCGCTGTCCAAAGCCCTTTCGCGCAGCGTGATGCTGCGCAGCCCGGGCGACCTTGCCGATACCGCCGCGATGCTCAACACCGAGCTGATGCGCGACAGCGGCGATGCGCTGGGGCTCACCATGCTGCTGTGCCTGATCGATCTGGCGACGGGCCGGGTCGAGATGGTCAATGCAGGGCACGACAATCCGCTGCGGATCACCACCTCTGGCGAGGTGATCGAGGAGGCACTGGAAGGCGGCCCGCCCTTCTGCATCATGGACTATCCCTGGCCCGCCGAGCATCTCACCCTGCTGCCCGGCGAGGCTCTGGTGCTGATCACCGATGGCGTGACCGAGGCGCAGAACCGCGACGAGCAGCTGTTCGGCACTCAGCGGACCCGTGACGCGCTAATCGCCGACCAGTCGAGCGCGGCGGCGATGGTCGCGACCATGTGCGACGCGGTGCGCGCCTTCGAACAGGGCACCGACCCCAGCGACGATCTCACCGTGGTTGCCTTCCGCTATCTGGGTGCTAATCCGGCCTGACCTTCAGCCAGGACAACCGCCATGACCGACACCGTCCGCCCGCGGCGCAGCGCGCTGTACATGCCCGCCTCCAACCCCCGCGCGCTTGCCAAGGCGCGCAGCCTGCCCGCCGATATGATCATCCTCGACCTGGAGGATGCGGTCTCCCCCGAGGCCAAGGTGGACGCGCGAGACGCCGCGATCGCGGCAGCGGCGGAAGGCGGTTTCGGCAACCGTGAGCTCGCTATCCGCATCAACGCGCTGGATACCCCCTGGGGCAAGGACGACCTCGCCGCCGTCGCGCACGCCCAGATCGACGCGGTGCTCATTCCCAAAGTGTATCGCCCGACCGACATCACCGCATGCAACGCCGCGCTCGCCGATGCGCCGTCGCGGCTGCAACTGTGGGCGATGATCGAGACCTGCGCGGTCGTGCCGCACCTCGATGCACTTGCGGCCTTGTCGGCGGGAACACGGCTGTCGCTGTTTGTGATGGGGGTCAACGATCTCGCCAAGGAAATGCGCGCGAAGCTGACGCCCGAGCGCACGCCATTCCTGCCGATCCTGACGCTGGCGGTCGCGGCGGCGCGTGCGCACAACGTCGCGATCCTCGACGGGGTGTGCAACGAGTTCCGCGATCTGGATGTCTTCTCCGCCGAGGCTGATCAGGGGCTGCTGTTCGGCTTCGACGGCAAGACGCTGATCCATCCCGACCAGATCGGCCCGTGCAACGCGGTGTTCTCGCCGAGCGCAGACGAACTGGCGCGCGCGCAGGCGGTGATTGCGGCGTTCGATCTGCCCGAGAATGCGGGCAAGGGCGCGATAAGGGTCGATGGCCGGATGGTCGAACTGCTGCACCTCGAGCAGGCGCGGCAGACGGTCGCGATCGCACGGCAGATCGCCGCGCAGGGCTGAGCGTTCAGCCCGCGCGGTTCTTGGCGCGCAAGTCCCCCTTGCAGCGTTCCGAGCAGGTCTTCACATTGTCCCAGTCGCGCGCCCATTTCTTGCGCCAGGCAAACGGCCGCCCGCACGCCGCGCAGATCTTTTCGGGCAGGTTGGACTTGGTGTAGCGTTTCTCGGGCATGGCGCAGAATATGGTCGCTGGCGGGCGGCCCGGCCAGAGGACGCACAACAAATCGCCTGCGCCCATCTTGCCGGACGGAAACGCCGCGCTATCGTGGGCGTCATGCGAACCCTTGCCCTGGCGCTTGCCGCCCTCACCCCTACCCTCCTTTGCCCCATCCCTGCATCCGCCGAAGCAATGCTTCCGCCGGTGCAACGGGTGGGTGGATTGGTGGAAGAAAAGTCGATTGTCGAACTCTCCGCGATGCTGGCCACTGGGACGGCAACCAGCGAGCAGCTAGTCCAATCCTATTTCGATCGCATTCAGGCTGTGGACTGGATCGGCCTTCAGCTCAACAGCGTCATCGCAATCATGCCCGGCGCGATCGAGGAAGCGCGCCTGCGCGATGCCGAACGCAAGGCTGGAACCTTGCGCGGTCCTCTCCACGGCATCCCGATCCTGATCAAGGACAATATCGAGGCGAAGGGCCCGGTCCCCACCACCGCCGGATCGACCGCGCTGCTCGCCAATGTCACCGAGCGCGATGCGCCGCTGGTGGCTCGGTTGCGCGCGGCAGGTGCGATCATCCTTGGCAAGACCAACCTGTCGCAATGGGCCAACATCCGTTCGGACAATTCGGTCAGCGGCTGGTCGAGCGTCGGCGGGCTGGTGAAGAACCCCTATGCGCTCGATCGCAACAGCTGTGGCTCGTCCTCGGGCAGTGGTGCTGCGGCAGCGGCAAGCCTGGCGGCGGCGACGATCGGCACCGAGACCGACGGGTCTATTATCTGCCCCTCGTCGATCAACGGGCTGGTCGGGTTCAAGCCGACGCTGGGCCTCGTCTCGCGCACGCACGTCATCCCGATCAGCCACAGCCAGGATACCGCTGGGCCGATGGCGCGCAGCGTCACCGATGCCGCGCTGGTGCTGACCGCGCTGGCGGGAAGCGATCCGGCTGACCCGGCCACGGCGCAAGCCGATGCGCGCAAGACCGATTATGCCGCCGGACTGTCCCCCGGCTATCTGCAGGGCGTGCGCATCGGGGTGCTCAAGGATCGCACCGGCAGCAACGCCCGGGTTCAGGCGGTGTTTGCAGGCGCGCTCGACTGGTTCGCCGCCGCAGGCGCCGAACTGGTCGAGATCGAGGACAGCCGCACCGGGCTCGATGGCCTTGGCGAGGCCGAGCTCAAGGTGCTGATGGCCGAGCTCAAAGCGGATCTCAACGCGTACCTTGCCAGCACCCCCACCACGGTCAAAGCGCGCACGCTTAAGGACATCATCGCCTACAACGCCGCAAACGCGGTGATCGAGCTCGCCTGGTTCGACCAGGGGCTGTTCGATCTGGCCGAGAGCCAGAAGGGTCTCGACGATCCCGAATATCGCGAGGCGTTGGCCAAGGCGAAGCGGCTGGCGGGCGCGGAGGGCATCGACAAGCTCCTGAAAACGCATGACGTGCGCTTCCTCATCGGCCCCAGCAACGCGCCCGCCTGGGTGAGCGATCTTGTCAACGGCGATCACAGCAGCGGCCCCAGCCAGAGCCAGCTGCCCGCCGTCGCCGGCTATCCGCACATCACCGTGCCGATGGGCTATGTCGCAGGACTGCCCGTCGGCCTGTCGATCATCGGCGGCCAGTGGCAGGACCATGATGTCATCAAGGCGGGCTATGCCTTCGAACAGGCAAGCAAGGCCCGCGTCGCACCGAGCTATTCCCAGCGCGCAGATGCGGTGGCGGATCCGATCGCTAAATGATCCTGACATTGGAAGGCGCTCCCGCAACCGGCAAATCCTTCCTTGCCAATGCGCTCGTCGCGAAAGGTGCGACCCGGATTGCCGAAGTCAACGAGCTCTGGCGCAGACCGAACGAAGAAGCGCCGACCTGGTATCTGCGCCGTCAACTTGATCGCTATGCCATAGCGCGTGCCGCGCAGACTGCCGACGCCGTGCTTGATGGCGACTGCCTCCAGCCGATCTGGTTCGGTTGGCTGTATCCGGATCGCGTCGGCCAAAACTGGCGATATGCGGTGCGTTTTTTCCGGGACAACGTAGCCTCTTGGGGCCTGCCTGACCAGTTTGTGCTTTTGCACGTTCCGGAAGCCGTCCGCGTGCAAAGGGAACGCGCCCGATCACTGCAAAGCGGTCGCAGCGCGGCCAGAGCGCAGGAAAAGGCCGACAAATATGCAACCATGGCGCAGAATCTGGCGCTATGGTTCGAAGCAATGAATTCGGCTTTTCCGGGACTGGTATCCGTGCTCGATTGCCGTCTTGCACCGGCTGAAGATTTCCCGTTTGCGCAGGCCGCGCTTACGGCTCCCTGCCATCGTGCATTTCTGGATTGGGCCGAAGACTGGCTTGCCAACCATCAGCCGGTCGGATCGCCCGGCATTTAAAAACCCAGGATATGCTTCGCGATGTGATAGATGCTGTGCTGTTCCAGCGTGCCGTGGAAAAGGTGCGCGCTGGGACCGGCGGCTTTCAGCACCACATCCTCCCCGCCATGCGTTTCGCCCGAGGTCGGCACGGTGGCCTGCTGTTGATAGTTCAGCGCCTCGGTGTCCTCCTGCGAAGGATCGTTGCGCGGGCCATCGACCTTGGCGCCGGGGCCATTGGCGTAACCCAGCGTGGTGTAAGGCTTGCCATCCTTGGCGTTGACCGGCTCGCCATCCTCGGTGACGCTAGCAAGCCCGAAGATCGAGGTGCCGCGCGGCGGATAGCCCGCGATGGTGAAGACATGGCTGTGATCGGCGGTGACCAGCACCAATGTGTCCTCGAGATCGACCATCTCGAGCGCCCTGGCGATCGCCGCCTCGAACGCGACGGTATCATCGAGCGCGCGGTGGGCGTTGCCGCCGTGATGCGCGTGGTCGATGCGGCCGCCCTCGATCATCAGCACATAGCCCTTGTCCGCAGAGCCCAGCCGGGTGATCGCCAGCGCGGTCATCTCGGCCAGCGAAGGCTCGCCTGCCTTGTCGCTGGCACGATCGGCCTCGAACTGCATGTGGCTGGGCTCGAACAGGCCCAGCACCGGCGCATCGCCGTTGGCATCAAGCGCGCCGAACTGCGCTGCGTTCCAGATGTACTGGCCCTTGGGATGCTTCTTCTTCCACTCCGCCACCAGGTTGCGACCATCGGTGCGGTTGCCCTTCTTTTCGGCGTATTCCGGATCGCTCTGGTCCTTGGGGTAGAATGCCGTGCGCCCACCGCCCAGCACCAGCTTGAGCTGGCTTGACTGCGACCATTCGACCAGCTGGCGCGCGATGTCGTGACACGTTGCGCCTGCGGGCAGTTCGCTGTTGCTTTCCCAGTTGCGGTCGACGCTGTGCGCATAAGCGGAAGCGGGCGTGGCGTGGGTGATCCGCGCGGTTGAGATCAGCCCCAGCTGCTTGCCCGCAGCGCCTGCCTGCTCGAACAGCGTCGGCACGTCCTGCCCGCTGGCGGTCTCGCACTTGCCGCGCTGCGCAACCGGGGTAACCGAGAGCATGCCTGAACGGGTCTTGATGCCGGTGACGATGGCGGACGCGGTCGCCGCCGAATCGGCAACCTGGAAATCATGGCTGTAGGTCTTGATCAGCGCCGAATAGGGCATCGCGTCGATCGCGGTCTCGGTCGATTCGCCATCGCGGCCTGCCTTCTGCCCCTGCCAGATGCGCGCAGCCGTCAGCGTGCTGACCCCCATGCCATCGCCTATGAAGATGATGAGGTTCTTCGCCTTGCCCTGGTTGACCGGCGCCGCCAGCCGCGCCTCGAGCTGCGCGCGGCCCTGCGCGGCGTAATCGGCGGCGGTCTGCTCGCCGCGCTCCTTGTCGGGCGCAACCGCCTCGGGCGCGTTGTGCTGAGCGAAGCCCGGCTCAGCCCAAAGAGCGGCAAGGCACAGCAAGGCGGCAAGCGGACGGTTCATCAAAAGCACTCCTTCAAAGGCCCGGCTGCTCTGTCATGATCGGGTGACAAATTCGAGACATTTGACCGATGCGGCCCGCTCTACGATTGCAATCGATTGCAGATGAGGCACGCACACCCTTGACCCAGGGATTTTTGCAGCGCAGCATTGGGCCATGGCAGACATAGACACCACCCCGCCCGCCCCCATCAGCCAGAACCCCGATATCCGCTATCTTGGCCGGATCTTGGGCGACGTCATCCGCGCCTATGGCGGCGAGAAGCTGTTCCGCCAGACCGAATACATCCGCTCGGCCAGCGTCGACCGGCACCGCGGCGTTGCCGGCGCCGATGGCATCGACACCGGTCTCGATTCGCTCAATCTCGACGACACGCTCGCCTTTGTGCGCGGATTCATGCTGTTTTCTATGCTCGCCAATCTCGCCGAGGACCGGCAGGGCGTGGCGCAGGAGACCGGTGCAACCGTGGCAGAAGCGGTCGAGCGGCTGCGCGAACATGGCATCGGCGATGCCGCGATCACCGACCTGCTCGAGCACAGCCTGATCGTTCCGGTGCTCACCGCGCACCCCACCGAAGTGCGGCGCAAGTCGATGATCGACCACAAGAACCGCGTTGCCGATCTGATGAAGATGAAGGATGCGGGGCTCAACCACACCCCCAGCGGCGACCGGATCGACGAGGCGCTGCACCGCCAGATCGCTCTGCTGTGGCAGACCCGTCCGCTGCGCCGCGACCGGCTGTTCGTCGCCGACGAGGTGGAGAATGCCCGCGCCTACATGCAGGACGTGTTCCTCCCCGCGCTGCCGATGCTCTATGCCCGCTGGGAGCGCGTGCTGGGCCACCGCCCGCCCGCGTTCCTGCGGCTGGGCAGCTGGATCGGCGGCGACCGCGACGGCAACCCGTTCGTCACTGCCGATGCGCTGCGCCATGCGCTGGGGCGGCAGTGCGAGACGGCGCTGGTGCATTATCTCGACGGCGTCCACGCGCTCGGCCAGGACCTTTCGATCGCCACCGGGCTTTCGAACACCCCCGATGCGGTGCTGGCGCTGGCGGAAGCCAGCGGCGACACCTCGCCCAGCCGCGCCGACGAACCTTATCGCCGCGCGCTTGCAGGAATCTATGCGCGGCTGTGCGCCACGCATATCCACCTCACCGGCAAACATCCGCCGCGCCCCTCGATGCTCTCGGGCGAGGCCTATGCCAGCCCCGCCGAGCTGCGGCACGATCTGGCGGTGCTCGCCAACGGGCTTGCCAGCGATGGAGCGGGAATCCTGGCGAGTGGCGGCGCGCTGGGACGGCTGATCCGCGCGGTTGAAATCTTCGGCTTCCACCTCGCCACGCTCGACCTCAGGCAGAACAGCGACGTCCACGAGCGCGTGGTGGCAGAGCTGCTCAAGGTCGCAGGCGTGTGCGCCGATTACGCCGCGCTCGACGAGGCGGCCCGCGTCGCGTTGCTGCGCGCCGAGCTAGGCCATGGCCGCCTGCTGATCAACCGCTGGCACGATTACAGCGAGGAGACCGCCAAGGAGATCGCGATCGTCGAGGCCGCCGCCCAGGCGCATGTCGATTACGGGCCCCAGGCGATCACCGCGTACAACATCAGCAAGGCCGAAAGCGTGTCAGACATGCTCGAGGTCAACCTGCTGCTCAAGGAGGCTGGACTCTACCGCCCCGGCGGCGATGCCGGGGCCGCCCCGCAGGCTGCTATCATGGCGGTGCCCTTGTTCGAGACGATCGGCGATCTCGAAGCCGCACCGCAGGTGATGCGCGCTTATTTCGCGCTTCCCGAAATCGCAGGCCTGGTGAAGGCGCGCGGCTATCAGGAGGTGATGGTCGGCTATTCGGATAGCAACAAGGACGGCGGCTATCTCACCTCGACCTGGAGCCTCAACCACGCCAGTCGCGCACTCGCCAAGGTGTTCGTCGACACCGGGATCGCGATGCAATTGTTCCACGGCCGCGGGGGTGCTGTCGGGCGCGGCGGCGGATCGAGCTTTGCCGCGATCCGCGCGCAGCCCAAGGGGACGGTGCAGGGCCGCATCCGCATCACCGAACAGGGCGAGGTCATCGCCGCGAAATACGGCACGGTCGAAAGCGCGGAGCTCAACCTCGAGGCTATCACCTCGGCCGCCCTGATCGCGACGCTCGACCATGATGATCTGAGCGAAGCCGATGAGGCGCGCTTTGCCGCCGCGATGGACATGATCTCGCGCGATGCCTTCCGCAGCTATCGCGAGCTTGTCTACGGCACCGAGGGGTTCAACCAGTTCTTCCGCGCCGCCACCCCGATCACCGAGATCGCCGGGCTCAAGATCGGCTCGCGTCCGGCAAGCCGCTCCAAGAGCCAGCGGATCGAGGATCTTCGCGCTATACCCTGGGTGTTCAGCTGGGCGCAGGCGCGAATCATGCTGCCGGGCTGGTATGGCGTCGGCCAGGCGCTGCAGGGGCATGCCGACAAGGGCCTGCTCACCGCGATGGCGCAGGGATGGCCATTCTTCCAGGCGCTACTCGGCAATATGGAGATGGTGCTGGCCAAGTCCGACATGGGGATTGCGCGCCATTATGCCGGACTGGTCCCCGACGAAAAGCTGCGCGAGCAGGTCTTCGGTTCGATCACATCGGGCTGGAACGCAGCGCACGACAATCTGCTGAGCATCACCGGTCAGTCGCGACTGCTCGCGGACAATCCTGCGCTCGATGCCTCGATCCGGCTGCGGCTGCCCTATATCGAGCCGCTCAACCTGCTGCAGATAGAGCTGATCAAGCGTCACCGCGCGGGCGAGGCCGACGAGCGCATTCCCGAGGGCATCCAGCTGTCGATCAACGCAATCGCCACCGCGCTGCGCAACAGCGGCTGAAGGCTCGCGCGGGTCTGCGCCAAGGGGCTCGCAATAATGGACGGCTTGCGCCAGACTGGCGCGAAGACCGACCCATTGGATTGAGGGAAGTCCGCTTGCATCGTTCTGTCGCCTCTGGCATTCGGGTTAGATGATAACGCTATCATCACTCCATATCCATGCCGCTGACGGGGTGGGCGTGGCCTTGCGCGATCTCGCCGCGGGCGAGCCCGCGCTGGGCATCACGACGGGCGCCGCCATTCCGCGCGGTCACAAGTTCGCGCTGCGTGCGCACCGCGCGGGCGAGGTTGTCACCAAATATGGCCAGCCCATCGGCGTTGCGACCTCCGCCATCGCACCGGGCGATCATGTCCACAGCCACAATCTGATCACCGCGCTGGATGGAGAGATCGCCTATATGCCCGGCGCCTCGACCATCGCTGGAACCCGGGCCAGCGACCCCGCGACCTGGCAGGGCTACCACCGCGCTGATGGCAGGTTTGCCACCCGCAACGAGATCTGGATCCTGCCGACGGTGGGCTGCGTGGCGGTCACCGCCGAGCAGGTCGCGCGCGATGCCGGCGCGCGCCATGCAGGCCGGGTTGACGGCATCCACGCCTTTACCCACCCGCACGGCTGCTCGCAGCTGGGCGATGACCTCGGCGGGACGCGCGCCGCGCTGGCCGGGCTCGCCGCCAACCCCAATGCGGCGGGCGTCCTGCTGCTGGGGCTGGGCTGCGAATCCAACCAGCTCGACGCGCTGATCGCCAGCGTGCCCGAAGCCGCGCGCGGCAAGGTGCGGATGCTGACATCGCAGGCGGTGGGCAACGAGCTCGACGCGGCCGCCGCGCTGATTGACGAGCTGGTCGACCAGGCGGCAGCCGCGCGTCGCGAGCCCTGCCCGGTGTCGGCGCTCACCGCCGGGCTAAAATGCGGCGGGTCCGACGGCCTGTCGGGGCTCACCGCCAACCCGCTGCTCGGCCGTTTCGCGGACCGACTCGCGGCGGCGGGCGGCACGCCTGTGCTTACCGAAATTCCCGAGATCTTCGGCGCCGAACACGCGCTGCTGTCGCGCGCCATCGACCGCCAGACATTCGAGGCAGGCGCCGCGCTGGTCAACCGCTTCAAGCGCTATTTCCTCGATCAGGGGCTGCCGGTTTCGGAAAACCCCTCGCCCGGCAACATCGCAGGCGGCATTACCACGCTGGAGGAAAAGTCGCTGGGTGCGGTGCAGAAGGCGGGACAGGCGCCGCTGGTGCATGTCGTGGATTATGGCGAGGCAGCTCCGGCGGGTGGGCTCGCGCTGCTCGAAGCACCGGGCAACGACGCGGTCTCCTCCACTGCGCTCGCAGCGGCGGGATGCACTATGGTGCTGTTCACCACCGGACGCGGCACGCCGCTCGGCTTTCCAGTCCCCACCGTCAAGATCGCCTCGAACGCCGCGCTCGCCGCCGCGAAGCCGCACTGGATCGATTTCGATGCCTCGATCGCGCTGGAAGACCCCGAAGCCGCCGACCGCCAGTTCCTCGCCACGCTGCTTGCCATCGCCAGCGGCGCGCGGACCGCTGCCGA
>NZ_LJHP01000031.1:0-9015 GCF_001295965.1 Blastomonas sp. AAP25 | reverse complement strand
CGCCGCTACAAGGCGAGCTTAGCTCAATTCCGCCGACCCACCCCTAACCCCTCCCTTGCAGGGAGGGGAACGCGTCTCAATCCACCGTCAGCACCAGCTGGCCGTCGCCATCCTCGACCTTGACCGTCGATCCGTCCGGAATTTCCCCGCGCAGCAGTTTGTCCGCGAGCGCGTCCTGCAGATAGCGCTGGATCGCGCGCTTAAGCGGGCGTGCGCCATACACCGGGTCGTAGCCCACCCGGCCCAGCCACTTCTTGGCGCTGTCCGAAAGATCGATCGTGATCTTGCGGTCCTTGAGCAATTTCGCGACGCGCGCGACCTGGATGTCGACGATCGGCGCCATATGCTCCTCGCCCAGGCGGTGGAACAGGATGATCTCGTCCAGGCGGTTGAGGAATTCGGGGCGGAAATGCCCGCGCACCACTTCCATCACCTGCGGTTCGACATCCTTGACCTTCTGATCCTCGGTCATCCCGGCGAGATACTGGCTGCCCAGGTTCGACGTCAGGATGATCAGCGTGTTCGAGAAATCGACCGTGCGGCCCTGGCCATCGGTCAGACGGCCATCGTCGAGCACCTGCAACAGCACATTGAACACATCGGGATGGGCCTTTTCGACCTCGTCGAACAGCACGACCTGATAGGGCCTGCGCCGCACCGCCTCGGTCAGCACTCCTCCCTCCTCGTAACCGACATAGCCCGGAGGCGCGCCGATCAGCCGCGCGACCGCGTGCTTCTCCATGAACTCGCTCATGTCGATGCGGACCATCGCGTTGTCGTCATCGAACAGGAAGCCAGCGAGCGCGCGCGTCAGTTCGGTCTTGCCGACACCCGTGGGGCCGAGGAACAGGAAGCTGCCCAGCGGACGGTTGGGGTCCTGCAGACCCGCGCGCGAACGCCGCACCGCCTTGGCGACGGCCTCGACCGCCGCGGCCTGACCGATCACCCGCTTGCCGATATGCTCTTCCATCGCGAGCAGCTTCTCGCGCTCGCCCGCGAGCATCCGCTCCATCGGGATTCCGGTCCACTTGCTGACGACCGCAGCGATATCGTCCTCGGTCACTTCCTCGCGCAGCATTGCGCCTTCGGTGAAGGTCGCAGCTTCCGCCAGCTTGCGCTCGAGCTCGGGGATGCGGCCATAGGACAGCTCGCCCGCACGCGCGAGATCGCCATTGCGCTGCGCCTGGTCGAGCTCGATCCGCAGACCGTCGAGCTCTTCCTTGAGCCGGGCTTCGGCGTGGATCTTGTCCTTCTCGCCTTTCCAGCGCGTGGTCAGTTCGGACGACTTCTGCTCGAGCTCGGACAGGTCCTTCTGAAGGTGCACCAGCCGGTCTTTCGACGCGGCATCGCTCTCGCGGCCCAGCGCAGACGCCTCGATCTTGAGCTGGATGATCTTGCGATCAAGCGCTTCGATCTCTTCGGGCTTGCTCTCGACTTCCATGCGGATGCGGCTCGCGGCTTCGTCCATCAGGTCGATCGCCTTGTCGGGCAGGAAGCGGTCGGAGATATAGCGGTTCGACAGCGTCGCCGCCGCCACCAGCGCGTTGTCGGTGATCCGCACGCCGTGGTGCAGCTCGTATTTTTCCTTGAGGCCGCGCAGGATCGAGATCGTGTCCTCAACATTGGGCTCGCCGACGAACACCGGCTGGAACCGCCGCTGCAGCGCGGGGTCCTTTTCGACATGCTTCTGATATTCGTCGAGCGTGGTTGCGCCGATGCAATGCAGTTCGCCGCGCGCAAGGGCCGGCTTCAAGAGGTTCGAGGCGTCCATCGCGCCTTCGCCCTTGCCCGCACCCACCAGCGTGTGCATCTCGTCTATGAACAGGATGATCTCGCCATCGGCGCCCTTGACCTCGTCGAGCACCGCCTTCAGCCGTTCCTCGAACTCGCCGCGATACTTGGCGCCCGCGATCAGCGAGCCCATGTCGAGCGACATCAGGCGGCGGTCCTTCAGGCTGTCGGGCACGTCGCCATTGGCGATGCGCAGCGCCAGCCCCTCGGCGATCGCGGTCTTGCCGACGCCAGGCTCGCCGATCAACACGGGGTTGTTCTTGGTCCGCCGGGCGAGAATCTGCACGGTGCGGCGGATTTCCTCGTCGCGGCCGATCACCGGATCGAGCTTGCCCTCGCGCGCAGCCTCGGTGAGGTCACGGGCGTACTTCTTCATCGCTTCGTAGCTTTCCTCGGCGCTGGCCGAATCCGCCGAGCGGCCGCCGCGCAGATCGTTGATCGCGGTGTTGAGCGCCTCGGGGGTCAGCCCGGCCTTGGCAAGCGCGTCGCCCGCCTTGGTGCCTTTGGCGAGCGTGATCGCCAGCAGCAGACGCTCGACGGTGACGAAGCTGTCGCCAGCCTTGGTCGCCACCTGTTCGGCGCTGTCGAGCAGCCGCACGGCGTCATTATCAAGACCCGGCGTCTGCTGCGCCCCGCCGCCCGACACTGCGGGCACCTTGGCGAGCAAGGAATCGACTTCCTGCACCGCGACGGGGGCATTGCCGCCTGCGCGCGCAATCAGCCCGGCCGCCATGCCTTCGGTATCTTCCAGCAGTGCCTTGAGAATGTGTTCGGGGCTGATCCGCTGATGGTTCATGCGGATGGCCACAGTCTGCGCCGACTGCAGAAAGCCCTTGGCGCGATCAGTGAATTTTTCGAGGTTCATGGGAGTGTCTCCGCCCTATCTGTGCCCTTGCTCCGCTGACATAGTGTTGCATCTTTGCAACGCAAGGGGTGCATCAACCACGCGGTGCAACTTGTGCATTATCGCCGTCCTTACCCCTGCCCCACCTGCCGGAGCAGCTGCTGCGCGCGCGACAGATGGGGGCGGTCGAGCATGCCGCCTTCGTGGCCGATCGTGCCGACGCCGGGGTTGGCGGCAAACAGATCGACGATCATCTGCGCATGCGCCAGCTCTTCGGCGCTGGGGGTGAAGGCGGCGTTGATGACATCGACCTGCGCGGGGTGGATCGCGAGCATGCCGCGATAGCCGTCGCGCCGGACCTTTTCGGCGCGAATCCGCAAGCCATCAAGGTTGCGGAAATCGGCTTCTATCGTCTCGATCGCGGTCACGCCTGCGCTCGCCGCCCCGAGCAGACACAGGCTGCGGGCGAGCTCATACGTGAAGCCGTAGCTGCCATCTGGGTTGCGGTTGGTGCTGGCGCCGATCGAATCGGCGAGGTCCTCCGAACCCCAGCTCATCGCGACCACGCGCGGCGCGCCCTTGTAGTCGCCGGTGTGGAACATCGATTGTGCAGTCTCGGTGACCAGCACGATGACCGGGGTCGATCCCTGATCGATGCCGTAGGCGACTTCGAGCGCCGAGAGATAATGATCGAGCAGCTCGACATCACCGCGCCCGCCGGCCTTGGGAAGCATGATGCCGCCGGGGCGCGCGGGCATCACCGCGGCAAGGTCTGCCAGCGTGTACGGCCCGTCGAGCGGGTTAACCCGCACCCACAGCCGTTCGCGCCCTTCTTCGCGACTGGCGAGCATCGCGTGGACCAGAGTGCGCGCCAGCGGCTTGTTTTCTGTCGCGACCGCATCTTCCAGATCGAACAGCACGATATCGGCGGCGCTGTCGGCCGCCTTGGCCATCTTCTTTTCGCTGTCGCCCGGCGCAAACAGCCACGACCGCATCGGATAGGACGGCGGGGAACAAGACGGCAGGGACGTGGCGGCAATCGGCGGCATAGAGGCATCCTGTCCAGCACGGCCCATCATGGCCGTTCAGGTGCCTTTTACCGCCGATCGCCGCCCGTGCAATCGCCTCAGAAGCGGTAGCTCACGGTGCCGAAGACGTTACGCTCTGCTCCGATGAAGCAATCGCCACGCGCAAGGCATGCCGAATAGAAGCTCTTGTCGAACAGGTTGGTGGCGTTAACCGCCAGCGACCACGGTCCCCGGGCCAGCTCGACCAGGGCATCGACCAGCGTATAGGACGGCGTGCGCAGGCCATCCGGGAATGCCGCGCCGAACGAGAGATTGGCGCTGGAATGCCTCACCCCGGCGCCGATGCGCAGATTGGTCTCGTCATCGAGCGCGAACGACTTGGTGCCCCATACCGACGCGTTGTGCTTGGGGACGTTTTCCAGCTGACGGTTGGTGCCGTCGATCCGGGCCCTGGTATAGCTATAGTTGGCGAGCAGTTCCCAGTTGCCCGGCAGACGGCGGCTGGCCTCGATCTCGAAGCCCTTTGAGGTCAGCGCGCCTGCCTGGAACTGGTCGAACGGGTCGGGGGTGCTGGGATCGTCGATCGGCCTTCCGGTTTCCTTGATGTGGTACGCGGTCAAGGTCACCAGAGTCGCTTCGTCGGGGTGGAACTTGACCCCGCCCTCGAACTGCCGCCCGCGCTTGGGAGTGAACGGGTTGCCGTTGCTCGCGGTGCCAGCGATCGGATCGAAGGATTCGGTATAGCTGAAGAACGGCGAGACGCCCCGGACGAGCTCGCCGATGATTCCGGCGCGCAACGATGTCGCGCTGACCTTGACCGTGGGATTGCCAGGCGACGACGACCGAACCGTATCGCGGCGCCCACCCAGCACGATCGACACCCGGTCCCACAGCCGGATCTGGTCTTGCAGATAGAAGCCGAGCTGCTTTTGGGTATTGTCCTCGGACGAGCCACCGAGGAAGCCCGGAAAGGCTGCTGTCGGAATGCCGCCGCCGAAGTTCGACAGCGCGGCGTAATCGATATCGTAGATGTCGATGGTCTCGAGCGCAAAACCGCCATTCTTGCGCACCCGGTTCCAACTGTAGTCCACCCCTGCCAGCACGACATGCTCGATATTGCCGCCGGTGTTGAAGTTGAATTTGAGGTTGTTGTCGGTCGAAAAGATGTCGAGCCGGGCGATGCTGCCATCGGCATAGTTTCCGATGATCCGCTGATTGGCGACCAGATACGGATTGGTCGGATTGGAATAGCTGTTGGGGTAGTGCGTCAGATAGGTGAGGTTGCTGTCGATGCTGCGCGCCTTGGCGGAGAAGCTGACTGCATCGCTGAAGCGGTGCTCAAACAGCGCCGTTCCCTGCAGCAGGCGGCCATCGTAGCGGTCCCAGCCAGGCTTGCCGATGAAGGTGCTGTTGGCAAGGCGACCATTGGGGTTGGGCAGCAGCGTTCCGACCAAAGGCAGGAACTGCGACACCGATCCGCCCTCGTCTTCCTGATAGAGCCCTATCAGCGTCAGCCTGGTATCGTCCGTCGGCTGCCAGAGCAGCGAGGGCGAGAGCATCACGCGGTCGTCGCGCACGAAATCGACTTGGGTGTCGGCATCGCGCACCCGCGCCACCATCCGCGCAGCAACGGTGTCGGTGATGCCCCCGGTAACATCTGCGAGCATCTCCTTGCGGTCGAAGCTGCCGTAGCGCACCGCTATTTCACCGCGCGTTTCGAACGCTGGGGCCTTTGACACAAGGTTGATCAGCCCGCCGATCGAGCTCTGCCCGAACAGCACCGATGCGGGCCCGCGCACCACCTCGACCTGCGAGAAATTATACGGGTCCGCGCGGATGCTCGCATAGAAGCTGAAGATGTCGCGCATGCCATCGCGGAACTGCAACGGGCTGGAGCCGCGGATGAAGCTCGAATCCACGCGGCCATCGGGGCCATAAGCGTTGGCCTGCACCCCCGCGACATAGTTGAGCGTATCGGCAATCGACAGCGCCCCCTGAGCGAGGAACTGGTCGTCGGTGACGACGGTGATCGGCTGCGGCGTCTCGATTGCGGGCGTATCAGTCTTGGTCCCGGCGGCGCTCTGCTGCCGCGCGCCCGTCACGATGATCTCTGGTCGTGGTGCCTCTACAGCGTCGATCTCCTGCGCCAGCACGGGCGCGCCCCACCCGGTTGCCGCCAGCGCGGTGCCAGCGAGAAATTTGCTAAAGCTTTTGCGAGTCATTTTTATTTCTCCCGAAGTCGCGCCGGGGACCTAATTCAGTTGCAATCTATTCGCAATAGCGTTTATTCCCCCGATTGGGGGGGGTTTTGGGAAAATCATCAGCCAGGGCGCCGGGCCAGTGCCAGCGAGATACAACGGCCGTGCGGCAAACCCGCGCCCAGCTCGGCACGCATCGCCCGCAGACATACCCAAATGAAAGTATCGGCACCTTGTTTTTCGGGGCTAATTGTGGGGGCTACAACCAATGGAACCGCGTCGGAATTGTACAAAAATGCACGCATCCCCCAAAAGTCGGGGTAGCAAGTCTTTAGAGATACTGCGAAACATAAAAAATCGGACAAGCCGTCGCTGCCACTGGAAGTCAATTCCTTCATACTGGCAGACAGATGGCGAACGGTCGCACGACTTTGCACAGGGGAAAGCACGTGAAATCGTTAGCCAGAGATACTTCTGCGCGCTCCACAGCTTCGTGGAACAGGCCAGTCATGGCCGGTGAAATCCATGCCGACGCCAGAGGGGCCGAAGGCGACCGCAAGACGCGGCTGATCCTGCAGGAACAGCAGGCCAGTCGGTTGCGCTCCTCCAGCTTTCCCGGGCTGAAGCTGCGCAACCCGAGCTGGGACATGCTGGTCGCGCTGCTGGCCGCCAAGCGCAACGGCTCCCAGCTTTCGATGAGCGACCTGTGCCTGATGTGCGACGCACCCGAAAGCACCGCGCTGCGCCTCATTCACCAGCTGCGCGAAAAGGGCTATGCCGAAATGGTGCCCGATCGATCGGACCGCAGACGCACCCGCGTGTCCCTCACCCGCATGGGCGAAGCGCAATTCGATGCCTATCTGGACAAGATGGGCCCGGCCTGATCCGGCCCCAGGTCACTTTACTCGAATTTAAAGGTTTGCGGCTACCTCTCGTCACGATGAGGATGAAACCGCTATGTCTTTCGGAAAAAGAGGACTGACAGGATCTGACGTTCCGGCAACCCCCAAGGTTGACGAGAACCTGCCGCAGCGTGAGGCACGGGTGCACCGGCTGATGAAGGTCACCGTCTTTCACGAGCGCTTTGGCAGCGCCGATGCGGTCATCCGCGATATCTCGAGCGGTGGTCTGGGCGGGCGTTGCAATGCAGCGCTGATCCCCGGTGATGTCGTGGATATCGACCGCCCCGGCCTGGGCCGGTTCGAGGCCGAGGTGCGCTGGGTGCGCAGCGGCCAGTTCGGCGCCCAACTGACCTCGGACCTGCGCATCGATACCAAGGCGATCGAGAACCTCGCCTTCAACGGCTCCAACTGGGACAGCGAAGTCAACAAGCCGCTGGAAAACCACGTCTTCACACGGTTCAAGCCGATGAAGAACACGTATCGGCCCAGCATCTCGCTCCGCCGCGACCGCTAACCCGGCAGAAACAGCCCTGCCCCCGGATTGCTCCGGAGGCAGGGGGTCGAAACAAGTGATCAGTCGAAGCGCAGGCTCTTGACCGTCTTCACGCCGGCCAGCTGGCACAATTTCCAAAGCACGGGTTCGGCCACAGCGCCATCGAGCGACAGCAGCAGCACCGCCTCGCCGCCCGCGCGCGCTTCGCGACGCCCCAGATGGAAGGTCGCGATGTTGACATTGGCCTCGCCCAGCGTCGATCCCAGCCGTCCGATAAAGCCGGGCTCGTCGCGGTTGACGATGTAGAGCATGTGCCCCGCCAGATCGGCCTCGATCTTGATGCCGTAGATTTCGACCAGACGCGGGGTCGCATTGCCGAACAGCGTGCCGGCAACCGAACGTTCGCCATCCTCGGTCGCCACCGACACGCGAACCAGCGTGTGATAGTCGCCTTCGCGATCATGCCGCACTTCGCGCACATCGAGGCCGCGATCCTTGGCGAGGAACGGTGCGTTGACCATGTTCACGCTGTCGCTGAACGCGCGCATGAAACCGGCAAGCACGGCAGCGGTGATCGGCTTCATGTCGAGCTCGGCCGCAGCGCCCTCGACCTCGATCGAGATGCTCTTGACCCGATCGCTCTCGAGCTGGCCGACCAGACGGCCAAGATTGGTCGCCAGCGCCATATAGGGACGCAGCTTGGGGGCCTGCTCGGCCGACAGGCTGGGCATGTTGAGCGCGTTGGTGACGCCGCCCTTGACCAGATAATCGGCCATCTGCTCGGCAACCTGGATCGCGACATTGACCTGTGCTTCGCTGGTCGATGCGCCCAGATGCGGGGTCGAGACGAAGTTGGGGGTGCCGAACAGCGGGCTGTCGGTGGCAGGCTCGGTGGCGAACACGTCGAGCGCAGCGCCCGCGACCTGACCCGAATCCAGCGCCTCCTTGAGCGCCGCCTCGTCGATCAGTCCGCCACGCGCGCAGTTGATGATGCGCACGCCCTTCTTGGTCTTGGCCAGCGCGTCCTTGCTCAGGATATTGCGGGTCTGGTCGGTGAGCGGGGTGTGCAGCGTGATGAAATCGGCGCGCGCGAGCAGATCGTCGAGCGTCACCTTCTCGATGCCCAGCTCCACCGCGCGTTCGGGCGTCAGGAACGGATCGAACGCGACCACCTTCATCTTGAGGCCCAGCGCACGATCGGCAACGATCGAACCGATGTTGCCCGCGCCGATCAGGCCCAAAGTCTTGGCGGTGAGTTCGACGCCCATGAAGCGGTTCTTCTCCCACTTGCCCGCCTGGGTCGAGGCATCGGCCTCGGGCAGCTGGCGGGCAAGCGCGAACATCAGCGCGATGGCGTGCTCGGCGGTGGTGATCGAGTTGCCGAACGGGGTGTTCATGACGACGACACCCTTGGCCGAAGCAGCAGGAATATCGACGTTGTCGACGCCGATCCCGGCGCGGCCGACGACCTTGAGGTTGGTCGCCGCATCGAGGATAGCCTTGGTCACCTTGGTCGAGGAGCGGATGGCAAGGCCATCATACTGGCCGATGATCCCGGCGAGCTCTTCGGGCGTCTGGCCGGTGATGACATCGACTTCGCAGCCGCGCTCGCGGAAGATCTGCGCGGCTTTGGGGTCCATTTTGTCGGAAATGAGAACTTTAGGCATGTTTGTCTCCCTCTCCCCTTCAGGGGAGAGGGCCGGGGAGAGGGGAATGGCCTCAATACCCGGCCCTATTGTTGAATTTTGAATGAAGGTTT
>NZ_LJHP01000030.1:0-15177 GCF_001295965.1 Blastomonas sp. AAP25 | reverse complement strand
CCACCCCGTCTTCGCCTGCGGCTCAGCCACCCCTCCCGCAAGCGGGAGGGGAGAGGCGGTCACCCCGCCAGCATGCCTTCCAACCGACCGCGGATAATCGTCTCCGCCTCGGACATGATCCGGTCGATCAGCTCCTTGCACGTCGGAATGTCGTGGATGAGTCCTGCGACCATGCCGCAGCTCCATGCGCCAGCGTCCATGTCGCCTTCCATCATGATGCGCGGATAGACGCCCGCGACCTGCTCGATGATGTCGGTGAACTGGAGGTTTGCACCCTTTTCGCGCTCGATCACCAGCAGCTCTTCGACCGCCGCGTTGGTCATCACGCGCTCGGTGTTGCGCAGCGGGCGCATCACGAGGCGGGTGTCGAGTTCGGAGGCAGCGACGATTGCCTGCTTGACGTTCTCATGCACCGGCGCTTCCTTCGTGGCGATGAAGCGGGTGCCCATGTTGATTCCGTCTGCGCCCATCGCCAGCGACGCGACCAGCGAGCGGGCATCGGCCTGGCCGCCCGAAGCGACAAACGGAATGTCGAGTTCGTCTGCGGCGCGGGGCAGCAGGATCATGTTGGGCACATCGTCCTCGCCCGGATGCCCGCCGCATTCGAAGCCGTCGACCGAAACCGCATCGCAGCCAATTGACTGCGCCTTGAGCGCATGGCGCACGCTGGTGCATTTGTGGATGACCTTGATGCCCGCCTCCTTGAGATAAGGCAGCACCATTTGCGGGTTATTGCCCGCAGTCTCGACCGCTTTCACCCCGTTTTCGATGATCACGCGGACATAGCCGGGATAATCCGGCGCGGTGAGCACGGGCAGGAAGGTCAGGTTGACCCCGAACGGCTTGTCGGTCAGCGACTTGCACTTCTTGATTTCGGCATCGAGTTCTTCCGGCGTCTTCTGGGTGAGCCCGGTGATGATGCCTAGCCCGCCTGCGTTCGATACCGCGGCGGCCAGTTCGGCAAAGCCGACATAGTGCATGCCGCCCTGGATGATCGGGTGCTGGATGCCGAAAAGCTCTGTGATCCGGGTCTTCATGAGGTGCTCTCCTGAGTGAACTCTATAGCAATTGAAGCGGCGCGATCAGACGAACAAGGCCACGCTCTGCATTGCGGCCATCACCGGTTCCAGCCTGCTGTTCCAAACGGTCATATACTGGCTCGAGGCACCGTGATGCGCATGGTGCGTCACCGATTCGAGCAGCCACCAGCCGTTATCCGTCTCCGGCGCATCGGTCAGCATGTTGACCTGCCAGTTCATCGAACTGATCGGTCCGGCGATGTCCATGAGCCCCATAGCAGACGGCGGCAGCCCATCGCCAATGCACAGCAGCTCGGTCATCGCATCGAGCCCGTCGCGCTCGGCAAAGCGGTGCCAGCTGGCAAGCCTGGGCGTGTTCATCCCCAGTTCGAGGCGCTTTTCGGGATACTCCATCTGCGAGGTGAAGAATTCGGGCGGACCGCTGCGGGTCGATCCTTCTGCCGGCGGCGGAGCGACATCGGGGCGGTGCACGCCCTCATAATCGATTCGGCTCTCGCGCTTGCTCATGAAGATAAAAGTGCCGATGAAGCCGAGCCCTTCGTCGCTGCGGATCTTGGTCTCGACAAAGGCGGTGTTGCGGCCCCGGCGCAGCAGATCGCAGCTGATCGTGACCTCGCCTGCCAGCGGGCCGACAAAGGCAACCTGCGCAGACCGTAGCGGCGGCGCATCGTGCACGGCGAGCCGCGCGGCGTGATGCGCAAGCGCAGAGGAGAGTCCGCCATAGGCGGTGCGCCCCTGCATCCAGCAGGACGGGATGGTGACGGTCCAGCCGGTATCGGCAGGAACAAGCGAAGCGAGGGTTTGAGCCAAATTCATCGGGCGATTAAGACCAGAGAATGAGGCCCAAATCCACCGCAAAATTCAACGTCCGCCGGTGCGCCCGGCCTCTAGCCCAACCACGCGATCAGCCCGCCGATGACGGTCGCCCCGCCGATCGGAGCGACGAGCAACAGCAGCACATTGAGGCCGATCGCCTGCATCAGCCGCTTCTGCTGGCGTGCATCGAGCAGCACCGGCGGTGCCTTGCGCGCAGGCTCGCGCCGGGGCGGATTGATCGGTGGCCAGTCGGGATCGAAGCGGAGAAACATGGCTAAAGGCCCTGACTATTGCTGCTTGCCGAGTTCGCGGTTGAACCACAACGCGATCAGCGTCGCCAGCGCGCCCGACAGCAGATAGCCGCCCGCTGCCAACAGACCGTAATTGGCCGACAGCCACAATGCGACCATCGGCGCAAAGCCTGCGCCGAACAACCAGGCGAGATCGGCCGTCAGCGCCGATCCGGTATAACGGTGCTTGAGCGGGAAGAACGACGACAAAGCGCCCGAGGACTGGCCGAAGGCGAGGCCAAGCAGGATGAACCCGCCGAACATGAAGGCGACCTCGCCCGCGCCGCCGGCATCGAGCAGCTGCGGGGCAAAGCCGCTGAATGCGGCGATGGCGACCGCAGTGCCGGCGAGCACGTTACGGCGTCCATAGCTGTCGGCCAGCTTGCCCGATGCGAGGATCGCGAACACCCCCAAAGCGGCTGCTGCCGCCTCGATCAGCAGGAAGCGCGCGGGCGATTCCTCGGTGAACAGGAAGACGTAGCTCAGCGGATAGACCGTCACCATGTGGAACATCGCAAAGCTCGCAAGCGGGGCAAAGGCACCCAGCACGATGATCCGCCATTCGTTGCGGATCGTGCTCAGCACCGGCTCGGGCTGCAGCGTCTGGTTCTTGAACAGCTCGGTATATTCCGGCGTCACCACGATGCGCAGCCGCGCGAACAGCGCGACCACGTTGATCGCAAAGGCGACGAAGAAAGGATAGCGCCAGCCCCAGGCGAGGAAGTCTTCCGCCGGAAGCGCCGAGATCAGGAAAGCGAACAGCAGGCTGGCGACGATCAGCCCGAACGGTGCACCCAGCTGCGGGATCATAGCATACCAGCCGCGCTTCTCCTTGGGCGCGTTGAGCGCGAGCAGCGAGGCGAGACCGTCCCACGATCCTCCCAGCGCCACGCCCTGGCCCATGCGGAACAGAGCGAGCAGCAGCGCCGATCCGATACCGATCGAGGCATGGCCGGGCAGGAAGGCGATCGCCGCGGTCGATCCGCCGAGCAGGAACAGCGCGATGGTGAGCTTGGCACCGCGGCCATAGGCCTGGTCGACCAAGGTGAAGATCGCCGTTCCCGCCGGGCGTGCGACAAAGGCCAGCGCGAAGATCGCGAACGACCACAATGTGCCTTCGAGCGCGCCCAGATAGGGGAAGACCAGCTTGGGGAACACCAGTACCGAGGCGATGGCGTAGACGAAGAAGTCGAAGAACTCCGATGTGCGGCCGATGACCACACCGATCGCGATTTCTCCAGGACCGACCGGGTGGCCATCAGCATTGACCGCCCGCGCGTCGCGCTCGGCCTCGGTGGTGGGGACGGTGTTGGCCGCCATAACGGTTCATCCTTGAAGTGAGCGCACACATATCGACGCTGGTCTTATGCATCTTTGATCCAGATCATTGCATTGGACAAAATGTCCTATGTGCGCACCTTCCCCGGCCCTCTAGATGAGACGGCATGAAGAGCCCCTCATTGCCCATGCGCGCACGCCCCATGCTGACCGCCCTCAGCCTGCTCCCGCTGCTTGGTGGATGCGGGATGGTGGTGCTCGATCCGGCGGGCGATGTCGCCCGGCAGCAGGGCGACCTCGTCGTTATCTCCACCCTGCTGATGCTGATCATCATCGTGCCCGTCATGGCGCTGACCGGCTGGTTCGCCTGGAAGTATCGCGCCGCCAACACCGCTGCGACCTACAAGCCCGACTGGGATCACTCGACCCAGCTCGAGCTGCTGATCTGGGCGGTTCCGCTGCTGATCATCATCTGCTTGGGAGCCGTGACCTGGGTCGGCACGCATCTGCTCGACCCCTATCGCCCGCTTGCCCGCACCGCACCAGGCCAGCCGGTGGGCGCAGACGTCAAGCCGCTCGAGGTCCAGGTCGTCGCGCTGCACTGGAAGTGGCTGTTCATCTATCCCGAACAGGGCATCGCCACGGTCAACGAACTGGCCGTGCCCGAAGGCCGCCCGCTCAAGTTCCGCATCTCGTCCTCGTCGGTGATGAACAGTTTCTACGTGCCCGCGATGGCCGGGCAGATCTACGCGATGCCCGGCATGGAAACCAAGTTGCACGCGGTGTTCAACGAGACCGGCAACTATGAAGGCTTCTCCGCCAATTATTCGGGCGCGGGCTTTTCCAACATGCGCTTTGGGGTGCGCAGCATGACCGAGGCGGGCTTCGAACGCTGGGCGGCACAGGCCAAGGCTCGCGGCACCACGCTCGACCGCGCGGCATATCTCAAGCTCGAACGGCCCAGCGAAAAGGAGCCTGTGCGCCGCTACGCACAGGTCGATTCCGAGCTGTTCGACCGGATCGTCAACATGTGCGTCGAACCCGGCAAGATGTGCATGCACGACATGATGGCGATCGATCAGCGCGGCGGAATGGGCCGCGCCGGCCTCTACAATGTCCGCCAGCTCTCCTACGACAAGTTTGCCGCCCGCGGCACCGGCAATACCGCCAGTGATCGCTATATCGCCGAAAACTGCTCCAACCCCGAGCTGCTCGGTACCAGTCTCGCGCGGGTCGAGGACCAGCCCGTCAACCTGGCCGAACTGACCGGGGCAGGGCTCTCGCGTCCCGGCAGCCGCGCGCTTTCGCCCGCGCGCGATTCAGACAAGCCTGCCTCCGCGCGACCGGCGCTTACCCCGGTCAGCTTCACGGAACCCGCATCATGACCACCGACGCCGTCGTCTCAACCTCCGCCGCCGAGCCGAGCTTCCTGCTGGGCAAACTGTCCTGGAACGCGCTGCCGCATGATCCGATCGTGTTGGCGACGATGGTCGTTGTCGTGATCGGCGGCGCCGGGCTGTTTGCGCTGGTCACCCGCTACAAGCTCTGGAGCTATCTGTGGAAGGAGTGGTTCACCACCGTCGACCACAAGAAGATCGGGATCATGTACATGATCCTGGGCCTGGTCATGTTCCTGCGCGGCTTTGCCGATGCGATCATGATGCGACTGCAGCAGGTGATGGCGTTCGGCGGGTCCGAGGGATACCTCAATTCGCACCATTACGACCAGATCTTCACCGCGCATGGCGTGATCATGATCTTCTTCGTCGCTATGCCGTTCATCACCGGGCTGATGAACTATGTCGTGCCGCTGCAGATCGGTGCGCGCGACGTGTCGTTCCCGTTTCTCAACAACTTCAGCTTCTGGATGACCACGGCAGGCGCTGTTCTGACGATGGCGTCCCTGTTCATCGGTGAGTTCGCCGCGACCGGCTGGCTGGCCTATCCACCCTTGTCGGGAATTTCGTACAGTCCCAGCGTCGGTGTCGACTACTACATCTGGGCGCTTCAGATCGCCGGGGTGGGCACGACATTGTCGGGGATCAACCTGATTGTCACGATCCTCAAGATGCGCGCGCCGGGAATGGGCCTGATGAAGATGCCGATCTTCACCTGGACCTCGCTGTGCGCCAACATCCTGATCGTCGCATCCTTCCCGGTGCTCACCGCGGTGCTCGGCCTGCTGACGCTCGACCGCTACATCGGCACCAACTTCTTCACCAACGACTTTGGCGGGTCGTCGATGATGTACGTCAACCTGATCTGGATCTGGGGTCACCCCGAGGTGTACATCCTCATCCTGCCGCTGTTCGGAGTGTTCAGCGAGGTCACCTCGACCTTCTCGGGCAAGAAGCTCTTCGGCTACACCTCGATGGTCTATGCGACGGTAGTGATCACCATCCTGAGCTATGTCGTGTGGCTGCACCACTTCTTCACCATGGGTTCGGGCGCGAGCGTCAACAGCTTCTTCGGCATCACCACCATGGTCATCTCGATCCCGACGGGCGCGAAGCTCTTCAACTGGCTGTTCACGATGTACCGCGGCCGCATCCGCTTCGAGCTGCCGATGATGTGGACGGTGGCGTTCATGCTCACCTTCACGATCGGCGGGATGACCGGCGTGCTGCTCGCGGTGCCGCCTGCCGACTTCGTGCTGCACAACTCGCTGTTCCTGATCGCGCACTTCCACAACGTGATCATCGGCGGCGTGCTGTTCGGCATCTTCGCGGCGATCAACTACTGGTGGCCCAAGGCGTTCGGCTTCAAGCTCAACCAGTTCTGGGGCAAGGTCAGCTTCTGGTGCTGGGTCCCCGGCTTCTGGGTCGCGTTCGCGCCGCTTTATGTGCTCGGCCTGATGGGGGTGACTCGCCGGATGCGGGTGTTCGATGATCCGAGCCTGCAGATCTGGTTCGCGATCGCCGCCGTGGGTGCGTTCATGATCGCCGCTGGCATCGCCGCGATGCTCATCCAGTTCGCAGTCAGCATCTGGAAGCGCGAAGCGCTTGCCGAGACGACGGGCGACCCGTGGGATGGCCGGACGCTCGAATGGGCGACCAGCTCGCCGCCGCCTGCCTACAACTTCGCCTTCACCCCGCGCATCCATGCACTCGATGCCTGGTACGACATGAAGGGGGCAGGTGTCGCGCATCCGGCGGACGGCTACAAGGACATCCAAATGCCGGCCAACACCGGCGCAGGGATCATTCTGGCCGGCATCAGCACTGTGTGCGGTTTCGCCCTGGTGTGGCACATCTGGTGGCTGGCAGGCGCGAGCTTCCTCGCCCTGATTGCGACCGCGATCATCCACACCTTCAACTACAAGCGCGATTTCCATATCCCCGCTGCCGAGGTCGCCGCGACCGAGGCTGCGCGGATGCGCCAGCTGTCAGCGGCAGGAGCATAAGCGATGGCCAGCACCACGATAGCCGCCGGGAGCGAAGCCCCGGTCTATTACGAGATCGACGAGCATCCGCATCCCGAAGGGCACAGCACGATGCTGGGCTTCTGGATCTATCTGATGAGCGACTGCCTCATCTTCGCGATCCTGTTTGCCTGTTACGCCGTGCTGGGAGGCAACCTTGCTGCCGGGCCGGGGCCGAAGGACCTGTTCGACCTCAACCTGATCGCACTCAACACCGCGATGCTCCTGTTCTCGTCGATCACCTATGGCTTTGCGATGATCGCGATGCAGGGCAGCAATGTCCGCCAAACCCAGATGTGGCTGGCGGTCACCGGCGTGTTCGGCGCGGCGTTCCTCGCGATCGAGATTTACGAGTTCGCGCATCTGATCCACATCGGTGCAACACCGCAGCGCAGCGCGTTCCTCTCTGCGTTCTTCACTTTGGTTGGGACGCACGGGCTGCACGTCACCTTTGGGCTGATCTGGCTGGTGACGCTGATCGTCCAGCTTGGCCGCCATGGCCTCAACCCCGCCAACCAGCGCCGCGTTGCCTGCCTCAGCCTGTTCTGGCACTTTCTCGACGTGATCTGGATCGGCGTATTCACCTTTGTCTATCTGATGGGAATGCTGCGATGATTGCCAACACCACTGCCGAGGACCCTGCATTGCACGCCGATACGTCTGACCATGCCGATGATCATCACCACGGCATCGAGATTCCGCACGCGAGCTATCGCGATTACGCCACCGGTTTCGGCCTGTCGGTCATCCTGACCGCGATACCCTTCGCGCTGGTGATGACCGGCGCACTGTCGCCTGCTGTGACGGCGGTGATGATCATGGGTTTTGCGGTGGTGCAGATCATCGTCCACATGGTCTACTTCCTCCACATGAGCCCCAAGGCAGAGGGTGGCTGGACGATCACTTCGCTGGTGTTCACGATCATCGTGGTCGGGATCATGCTGTCCGGATCGCTCTGGGTGATGAGCCATCTCAACACCAACATGATGCCGATGACGCACGAGGCGAGCCAGCTGCCGTGACCGGGCGCCGGCCAGCCACGCGGGTCGTGCTGGCGATCATGATGCTGGTCATGGCGCTGGCGGGCATCGGGCTTGGCGTCTGGCAGGTGCAACGGCGCGCCTGGAAGCACGCGCTGATCGAGGCGGTCGAGACGCGCAGCACGGGCCGCCCGGTGGAAGCACCGGGGCCTGAACAATGGCCCGATCTCAGCGCCGAGCGCGATGCCTATCGCCGCGTGACGCTGACCGGCACCTTTCTGCATGACCGCGAGACGCTGGTGCAGGCAGTAACAGATCTGGGCGGCGGCTATTGGGTGCTGACCCCGCTTGAGGGGAAAACCTTCACGGTGCTGGTCAACCGGGGCTTCGTGCCCTCGTCCAGGCGAACCGGCGCCAGCAGGCAGGCGGGCAATACCGATGGCCCGGTTCGCGTCACCGGGCTGCTCCGAATCACCGAGCCGGATGGCGGGTTTCTGCGCAGCAACGATGCTGCTGAAGGCAAATGGTATTCGCGCGACGTCGCCGCGATCAGCGCTGCAAAGGGCATTTCCAGGCCTGCCCCCTATTTCATCGATGCCGATACCACCGCCAACCCCGGCGGCTATCCGGTGGGCGGCCTGACGGTGGTGCGCTTTTCCGACAACCACCTGGTTTACGCTTTGACCTGGTTTGCGCTGGCGATCGGCTGCGTCTGGGGCGCAATCATGATATGGCGGCGGCAATGATCCCCATGTCCGCCCCAGAAGTCACCGATGCCGTTCGCCGCAACATGGCGCTGCTGATCCAGCTGCGCTGGCTGGCGGTCGGCGGGCAGCTGTTCACCATCCTTTTCGTCGATGGACCGATGGGAATCCCTCTTCCGCTGGCACCTTTGCTCGCGGCGATCCTGCTGCTGGTGCTGATCAACCTCGGCACGCTCTACATGCTGCGCAGCCATGAGGCGGGGCTGGAATATGCGCTGTTCGCCGCACTGATGTTCGATATCGCGGCACTCACCTGGCAGCTGCATTTCACCGGGGGCTTGGCCAACCCGTTCGCCGCGCTGTTCCTGCTGCAGGTGGTGATCGGAGCGATGCTGCTGCGCCCGGCGGCGTCGTGGCTGATGGTGGTCGCGACCCTGTGCGCGCTGGCGATCCTCGCTGCCGATTCGGTGCCGCTGGCGCTGCCGCCCGATCTGCAGGATGACGAGTTCGGGCTGTACCTGCAGGGAAGTTTCGTCTGCTTCGGGCTGATCGCGGTGCTGCTGGTCGCCTTCGTGACCCGGATTGCGCGCAACCTGCGCGAGCGCGACGCTGCGCTTGCTGCTATCCGCCAGCGTGCGGCGGAGGAGGACCATATCGTGCGGATGGGGCTGCTCGCTTCGGGTGCGGCACACGAGCTGGGCACGCCGCTCGCGACGCTTTCGGTGCTGGTCAACGACTTCCGCGCGATGCCCGAACTCAGGGCGGTGAAGGACCTCGACGCCGACCTTACCGACATGGAAATCGCCGTGCGCCGCTGCAAGACCATCGTCAGCGGTATCCTGATGTCCGCCGGGGAGGCGCGCGGCGAGGCGCCCGAGCGCACCACCATGCGCACCTTTCTCAAGGACGTCGTCGGTGAATGGCGCGTCGCGCGCGGGCTTGCCGAGCTCGACTATCAGGATCGTTTCGGCGCAGACATCGCCATCGTTTCGGACCCCGCGCTGCGCCAGGTCATCGGCAACGTGATCGACAACGCCATCGACGTCTCGCCCGAATGGGTCGGCATCGAGGCGGCTCGCAAGGGTGATGCGCTGGCGCTGAGCATAATGGACCGCGGCCCCGGCTTTCCGGACGAGATTCTCGAAAGCCTCGGCCAGCCCTATCGATCGACCAAGGGGCGACCGGGCGGCGGCCTCGGGCTGTTCCTGCTGGTCAATGTGATGCGCAAGATGGGCGGGGAGGTCCATGCGAGCAACCGGGAAGGGGGCGGAGCCGTTGTCACCATGCTGCTGCCCTTGCCCGCCATCGCCTATCCCGCAGGAGACCGCTCATGAGCGCCGACCGCCATCTGCTGATCGTCGAGGATGACGAGACCTTCGCCCGCACCCTGCGCCGTTCGTTCGAGCGCCGCGGCTATCTGGTCGAGTCCGCATCGAGCTTCGATGGCCTGCAGGACCTGCTGGCAGGCGGCTTGGTCCCCACCCATGCCGTGCTTGACCTCAAGCTTTCGGGCAGCGTCTCCGGGCTGGCGTGCGTGCAGGCGGTGCGCGCAGCAGCGCCCGGCGCCAGGATCGTGGTGCTGACCGGCTTTGCCAGCATCGCCACAGCGGTCGAGGCGATCAAGCTTGGCGCCGATCACTATCTCGCCAAGCCGTCCAACACCGACGATATCGAGGCAGCCTTTGCGCGCACCGAGGGCGATGCCGGCGCGTCGGTCGAGGCGCGTCAGTCGTCGATCAAGACCGTCGAATGGGAGCATATCCACCAGACACTGGTCGATACCGATTTCAACGTTTCGGAGACCGCGCGCAGGCTGGGGATGCACCGCCGGACCCTGGCCCGCAAGCTCGAGAAGCGGCAGCTGAAATAGCGCATGCAGCAAATGGCGTCGCTCCGATGGATTGCGTCGCATCCCGTTGCCACCGATGCGGACGAGCAGGGCCACTGGTTCAGGCGGTGCGGCATCGACCGGATCGACCACACGGGCAGTGTGACCCTGTCGTCGAGGTCTGAGATTTCGCGCGCTTCGGCGGCAGATCCGGGCGCTATCTCTTGATCATCAAGCCCTGTCCGGTGGGGAGCGTTGCGATGTTCTGGTGCCGCTCGGCCGCAAATCGGTTCCAGACATCCCGCTGCGCTTCGTGACCCTTCCAGTCATAGTCGTCGATGAGGATGGCTGCGCCAGGCACGATGCGGTCCCACAACGCCTCGATTACCGCGCGTTCGGATGGTGCCATGTTCAAGTCGACTGAGAGATAGGCGATCGCTCCCAGTTCGGCCTGTTCCAGACTTTCGGGCAACACGCCGCGGACCAGAATGGCATTGGGAAAAGGGGAAAAGTTCTGCTGCGCTACATCGTGGACATCGCGATACAATGTGGCATTCAAGTGTTCCGCGCGCTCGTGTTCGCTCGGCGACAGCCTGTCCGGCGGAATGCCGTCGAAGGTGTCGAACAGGAAAAAACGTCGCGGCTGATCGGCAAAATCCATCGCATGACAAATGACCAGCGACAGCAAGCCGGTATGCACCCCGCACTCGACGAAATCGCCCTCGAGCGAAGCGCCGTTCCTTGCCGCCCACAAGGCGACATGCGCTCGCCAGCGGATATCCGGAACACCGTCGGGCCAACCCGCCTCGTTCGCCTTTGCCGATACGTCCCAGGCTGCGGCGAATTTGGTTTCGCTCAGGAAATGGGCATTGCGGCCAAGAGCCGAGATCCAGTCCGGCGCCGACACGATCTGCTCGTCAAGCGCGGCCAGCCGGTCCGCATATTCGCGGTTCTGCCTGCGCGATTCATCAAGCTCGGCCTTAAGCATTCGCACCCCTGCAATCGGAAACACTTTGGCAAGGGCACGCTTCAATATCCGGGCTGAACGCATCACGGCATAGTGGCCAAAGCAACCGCCCGGCGCAACGCTTATGCTGAAGGGTGACGGGGCGGGTACAGCACACGCCACTTTGCGCCGCTGCAGTATGGCCATGAGGCAAGGGTGGCACGCTTTGCCAACTAGATGCCGCGTAAGTATATGAAAAAATGGTGGACGCACTTGGGCTCGAACCACGGACACGCTGATTAAGAGTTTGATATTAAGTCTTTTTATTCCAGGTCATATCGCGTCATGCTGTCCATAGACAATTGATTTAGCGGCTCTCGACCTCTTCATGTGGCCGCAGATCATCTCACGTCCAAGCACGCAACCTCGGACGCCCGATACCCCCTTGATACCCACACGGAAGACCTTTGAATTTCTGGGTACCAGATTGTTGGATGGATTCCCCCCGCAGGGCGCAGACAAAAACAGCGGCACCCATAACATCATTTGGTATCGTCGTCAGGATCAAGCTTGCTGACCGCTGCGAAGAACCAGCCAATAGCATTTTCAACTAGCTTGCAACACGTGTAAGCGCTATAAGCGCTGCAAGCGGGATGTTGGATTCGCGACTGAAGGAGTGGAATATGGCATCGATTGCTCAATCAACATCATTGGCTAGCGCATTTTCTGGTCAGTTGACCGGGCCGCAAGTCTGGCTGGACCCTTCCCTTGGGTTAGTCACTGGTGTCTACCCAAGGCCTAGTCACCGTTTTGATTTTGCAGAGGAAAGGCTATCTCCGGTAGGTGTTGAAGTGCCTAAGGACAAAGAGCTCGTCTCGCATCTCGGGGATGCATCAAGAGTAGTCGAAAGATGGACTTTTGAGTGTGAAGGCGAAACTCATCTTGTCGGAAGTTCGAAGCAACTTTTGATCGAGGGACTCAACTTTCTTGAAGATCGCTACCCCGGAACCTTGGAAAAGCTCTCTCACAGCAAAGGCGGATCAAAGCGCCCAGTGGCGAAGAGTAGATCCGATCTCTATGGTATTCCGAAAGAACACAAGTACTCAGAGAAGCTGAAATCGGGTTATTTCGTGGCCACTAACAATAAGGGTCCAGAGTCGCGTGGTTACCTGAGGGACGCAGTGACGATCGCTGGATTGCGATGGGGGCAGGATTTTGTTGTCGAAAAGGCCTGAATGCATACGTCTCAGCAGCGCGCAGAGAGGCAAATGACACGTAATCGAATGTTTCCTCAAAATACAGAATCAGTGTCGCGCGATCTGGTGCGCATATCGATGCCGGGGTGCGATCGAAAAACACCCCCCGGTCGTAGGGAGCATGGTCATATTGTATCGTTCTGCACTTTCCCGACGCAGGCCTTGCTAGTGTCAGGAATTCCTTTGAGATTGGCTGAATTCCATGATTATTGATGTGTCATTCGAAAGGATGATACGTGCAAAAGGCCCTGACAGACAAGACTATCGAGGCGCTAAAGCCTCAAACGAAACGCTACGAGGTTCACGACCTCCGCTGCCCCGGTTTGACGCTTCGGGTTTCACCGACAGGCCGAAAGTCCTTTTACATCAGATTTCGATAAGGCTTGGCACAAAAGCATCCAATACTGGGTGTCTATCCGCGCATGTCACTTGCGACGGCGCGGGAGAAGGCCAACGATTGGCTAAGGCAGGCCGATGAGGGCGTTGATCCCACTAAGCGCAAGCGGTCGTCAAACATGAAGGTCGAGGCTGTTTGCCGCGAGTTCGTGCGGCTTCATTCACAGGCGCGAAACAAAAGCTGGCGAGAAGCCGAGCGAATCCTCGAACGCGAGTTTATCGACACTTTCGGGCAGCGCGATATTCGCGAGATAAAGCGGTTTGACATATTAGAGATATTGGACGCAGCCGTGGCGCGAGGATCAACCTACCAAGCCAATAGAATTCTGGCGACGATTAGGAAATTGTATAACTGGTGCATAGAACGCGGAATTGTCGACTCCAGCCCGATTGTCGGGATGAAGGCACCAGCCAAGAAGGTTTCGCGCGAGCGGGTATTAGACGACGCTGAATTGAAGGCGTTGCTCCGCGCGTGCCGCAATGACGCTTACCCATTCCGCCAGTATGTCCCACTGCTTCTCGCTACTGCTACACGCCGCGCAGAACTGGCAGAAATGCGCTGGAGCGAGATCGATGGCGAGAAATGAGTCATACCCGCCCAACGTGCGAAGAACGGAAAGCCGCATGTGGTCCCGCTTAGCACATTCGCACAGGAGGCACTTGCCGAGGTGCCTCGCTTTCTCGAATGTGATTTTGTCTTCACCACGACCCATCGGTCTCCTGTCAGCGGCTTCTCCAAGATGGTTCGGAGGCTGTCTGAGGGCTCCCACATATCGGGTTGGCGGCTGCATGATCTGAGACGCACGGCAGCGTCGGGTATGGCGCGCCTTCGGGTGGCTCCACATGTTATCGAGCGGGTGCTCAACCACATTGCTGGCACGATTTCGGGCGTGGCTGCGGTCTACAATCGCTATGGTTACGATGATGAAAAGACTGACGCACTAGAGCAATGGGGTGCCCATTTGGCAGAGCTGAACACGCTAAAATGATGATGTATTGCAAAACGCGATACAAAGTGATATTGGACTCTCATAAGGAGAATGCACATGCCCCGCGCTGCTCAACGCAAGGATCATCCGCTTTCGATGCGCCTGCCTGACGCCGATCTGGCGATCATTGATCGCGCAGCGCAGTTGCGTGGGCGTTCACGCACGGAGTTCATGCGCGACGCCGCCGTGCGTGCGGCTGAAGAGGCCATTATGGATACCAACCTGTTGCGTGTCAGCCCTGAGGCCTTCGACGCCTTTGTTGCGATGCTCGATGCGCCAGCCAAGCCTGTCCCCGCACTGACCGAATTGCTGAGGCGTCCCGCGCCGTGGGACGTGGCCGCTAAGCAATAGGGCGGTTCTAGATTGGCACTTTCCGCTCCCGAGCCGTTGAATGACGAGCACGACCTATCGCAGTTCACTTGCGGCAAGCCGTCGCTCGACAATTGGTTGAAGAACAGGGCGCTTTCCAACCACAAGCGGGGCTTCACTGCGGTCATGGTCGTCCACGAAGCGGGGCGCGTGGTCGGCTATTATGGACTTGCACCTACCGCCGTTGTGCCGACTGCGATGCCGCGTTCTATACGCACCGGACAGCCCCCTGATCCGATACCCTGTTTGCTGCTGGGACAGTTGGCTACCGATACCGAGTGGGCAGGGCGCGGTATCGGCTCGGGGCTGCTGAAGCATGCTCTGGAGCGCTGCATTGAGGCGGCTAAGCTCGTTGGCGGCCGCGCGCTTATCGTCAACGCAGTGGACAACGAGGCGGTGGCATTCTGGCAGCGTAGGGGGTTTCTGCCATCGAAGGATGATCCGATGGTCTTATTCCGGTCTATCGGAGATATCGCGGCATCACTGGCGGCGGCAGAATCCTGATAGGCAACGGAGGGTGCATTGGCAGAATGGGGCGATTATCTGGGCTTCCACATGGCGGATGGAAATGAACCGTTCGGGCAGGAAGCTCTGCAAGAAATCGCTGTAATAGCGGGCGTTGCCGATGACATCGACGCGGTTGAGCAATTGCGGGCGGCATTGGTGCCGATGGGCAGAGCGTATCGCCGGATCATAGCAATGGTGCCCTCAGAACTGAAAGGCGGTCCGGGCAACGAAAGTCATTCCGAGCGGCTGGAGTGGTTGGATACCCAGATACTCAATCCATTGAAAAGGCTCTTACCTGCCTTGACGTGATGGCGTGGACGACTCCTGCACGAGCGTAGCTGTGCAATGATGGGCCGT